>JAKPAB010000203.1 GCA_029779695.1 Bacillota bacterium
ATTTCCATAGATAGCTGGATGAGATGCTGCAGAAGAGTCAACTGCAGTGTCTGTTCTGGCGGTCAGGTCATAAACATGAATAACACCGTTGTCTGTCCATACCACTTTGTTCCCATGAACGGCAGGATCAGTCCCATTGCCAATTTTTATTATCTGCGCCGCTGACGCTACGGTTGGAAATAAAATAGAAAACAGAAAAAATAAGATTATTGAGGCTAAAGCTATCGAATATGATCTTTTGTTAATATTCACCAGTCTCTTCCCCATTTATTCATTTGAAAAACGTTAATCCCCAGGTCATAAATTCAATATTTAATTATTTAATTTTATATTCAGCGAATATGAACATAAAAGAATCTAAGGTCATTTATTAAGAGGAAGCATTCCGGAAAACCAAGGCTGAATTAATATATCAAAATGCTCAGGCACAAAAACTTACAGGAACCTCTTTCATTGATGTGTAATTTTTAGTAAAAGCCATTTTAGGACTTAGTATTTTGTATGAATTCTGTACCTGCGTATTGAAAATATCGAATAAACTTTATTAAGTTGAAATACATATTTTGTGAACGTAGTGTCCATCTCCTCACGAAAGACCTAGGCAAAAGAACTGAAGACACTGGAATATTAATGCAAATGTGAGTAAAATTAATGCAGGTGTGAGTAAATGGACGAAAGTATTCAGAAGCTCAATGAAAGAGCGAGATATTATTCTGAGCAGCTCTCAAAACTAAGAGCCGAAATCAAAAATAGAATAATCGGACAGAACGATATTATAGACAGCATGCTCATAGCATTAATTTCCCAGGGTCATGTTCTGCTTGAAGGAGTCCCTGGACTTGCAAAGACCCTCATGTCCAAGACAATGGCAGAATGCCTTGATTGTGATTTTGTGAGACTTCAATTCACGCCGGATCTTTTGCCGGCAGATATAACCGGTACCAAAGTATACAACCACAACGAAGCTTCTTTTTCCACACTTAAAGGTCCGATCTTTGCTAACTTTGTCCTTGCTGACGAGATAAATCGTGCCCCTCCAAAAGTCCAGTCAGCGCTTTTAGAAGCGATGCAGGAAAGACAGGTAAGCATCCAGGGAGAGACCTTCAAACTCGAGCGCCCTTTCTTTGTAATGGCAACACAGAATCCTATAGAGTCAGAAGGTACCTATAAGCTTCCTGAAGCACAGGTAGACAGGTTCATGTTCAAGCTCATTATCGATTATCCCACGAAGGACGAGGAAATTGAGATCATCGAGAGATTTACCCAGGATATAAAACCACAGGTATCGAGAGTACTCACATCCAGACAAATTATTGAAATCCAGGACTTCAATCCCCTGATATATGCTGACAGAAAGATCAAAGACTATGTAGTGCGGATTGTGGACGCAACTAGACATCCACAGGCTTATAATGTTGATGTAGAGGGATACATTGAGTACGGAGCCTCTCCACGTGCATCCTTATGGCTTATACTTGCTGCGAAAGCGCATGCAATGCTTGATGGGAGAGGATATGTGGTTCCTGAAGACATAAAAGCTGTTGCATACAACGTGCTTCGACATCGCATACTTCTTAACTACGAAGCTGAAGTTGAAGAGGTCACCAGCGACCAGATAATTACACAGATACTTAACAAAGTAAAAGTTCCCTGATAGACCAGATTAAGATTTTCACTGGCAAAAAAAGTATGCAAATCATAGTGAGTTGTGTGCTATATGCAGCGTGCAAAAGAAGTAATTAAGCAGGTAAAGCGCATAGAGATTAGCACAAAAAAACAGGTCGAGGGACTGATCACTGGAAATTATCACTCTGTGTTCAAGGGCCAGGGTATTGACTTTTCTGAAATAAGAGAATACAGGGCTGGGGATGATGTCCGTGCAATTGACTGGAAGGTTACTGCGAGATTCAATCGTCCATTCATTAAAGAATTTATTGAAGAAAGAGATCTGCATGTCTATTTTGCTATAGATATGTCGGCTTCTGGAAGTTTCGGAAGTAACATCACAAAGAAACAAAAAGCAATAGATATCGCAGCAAGCTTGATGTTTGCAGCCATGAAAAACAATGATAATGTCGGACTATTCATTTTTACTGAAGAAATTGAGAAGTATATTCCAGCCAGAAAAGGCAAAAGGCATGTTCTTAAATTACTCAGCACATTGATTTCCTATGAGCCTGTAACAAAAAAGACTAACATTATGAACAGTATGGAGGCTATTGCCGCGCTGCTCAAAAGAAGAAGTCTCGTTTTTGTAATCTCAGATTTTTATTCTGATGACTTCTCACAGCCTCTTAAAGTAATGAGAAACCGACACGATGTAGTAGCGTTAAGAGTAACTGACAAACGTGAACAAGAACTTCCTTATGTTGGGCTTATTGAACTTGAAGACGAGGAAACAGGCGAGCAGCTTCTTGTCGACACTTCCAACGAAAATTTCAGGATACGCTATGAAGAACTTGTCAAAGAATATGATGAATCATTAAAAAGACTGTTCAGAAAGATGAAAATCGACATGGTTAACTTTGTTACAGATGAACCATATGAAATCGCGCTGAGAAAGTTTTTCAGGGATAGAAAAGTAAGGAGATAAGAGAATGGCAGGTTTTGACTCCCCTCATATTCTTATATTCTTACTGATAATCCCACTTATTTATTATTTGCATAATAAGGTCAGGATTCAGAAGAAGAACGAAGCAATAAAGTTCAGCAATCTTGCTTTTATTAAATCCGCATTGGGCGACACTAAAAAGTCAAAACGGGATATACATCTTTTCTATTTATCGTTACTAACCATCGGTCTCATGATAATAGGTTTTGCAAACCCTCATATTCCCCTGGAACAAACCAAAGAAGGAGTAAGTGTTGTGTTGGTAATGGATGTTTCAGGAAGTATGCAGGCAGAAGACTACGCCCCATCAAGACTGGAAGCCGCAAAATCATCTGCAGAGATACTGATTAATTCCCTTAAAAGTAAAGATTATGCGGGAATTGTCACTTTTGAGTCAGGGGCTACTACTGCGGCTTATCTAAGTCCTGATAAAGAAAAAGTAATCGAAAAACTTCATAACATCGCGCAGAAAGATGGCAGCACTGCTATAGGGGATGGGCTTAGTCTTGGAATTGATATGGCTTCTTCCATTCCAAACATGAAAAAAATAATTATTTTAATAAGTGATGGCGTGAACAATGCGGGTTATATTAGCCCTGAGGAAGCGATCCAATATGCGAAAGCTAACAACATTCAGGTTTATACTATCGGCATGGGTTCAAACAGTCAGGTATTACTTGGATATGATTGGTTTGGTAACCCTCAGTACGCAGAACTTGATGAAGCTACACTGCAAACCATTGCAGAGAGTACTGGAGGAAAATATTTCAAATCCATCGATGATAAAACATTAGATGAAATTTACAGAAACATCGGCGAAAATATAAAAAGAGATAAAGAAGAAACGAACATCAAAGATTGGTTCTTCTTTGCAGCATTTCTGACATTACTTATCCAGATGTATTATAGATACGGAAAAGGAAGGATATTGCAATGATAAGAAAAGCCATTGCTATTTTCTTACTTTTCTTGCTACTGGTACCCATAACTTATGCCGAGGAGAACATAACATTTTCAGTTCCTCAGAAGGATTATTATTTCCTTGTCGGAGAACAAGCTTATATTCCTCTCAATATCACTAATTCATACAATAAAGATATAAATGGCATCCTTGGATACACGATCACACAGGAAATTAATAGTGGACCAATTCATTTCTCAAGTTCAAATACCAAATCTACGAGCTTTCAGATAAGTAAAGGTAATACTACAGTTAACCTTGGGTTTGGGAGTATCGATAAGCCTGAGAACTTAAGTGTATCGCTAATTTTCAATTACGATGATAAAGGAAGCAAAATTGTCCGCCTAGAGGACATTAGAATACATTTTGTTGAAAATGAATCTGATAAACAAAATAAAGTCAATCCAATTCAGAGCTCTTCACAGGAAACATCCGCTACACAGCAAATAACGGATCCATTTACGCAGCAAGAACAGCGTATAGCACAGCAAGAACAGCAAATACAGCAAATAATGCAACAGATGATAAATCAGCAGTATGTAGTGCAAACTCCCCAGTGGGTTTCGCAAAATAATCAGCTGAATCAGGATATTTCATCACTGAAAGAGGAGATGCAAAAACAGATACAAAAGCAGCAACAAATGCAGCAGCAGTTCCAGCAGCAAATTGCAAATAATCAAGACTTCCAGAAGGCAAATCAGGAATTATCTGGTCTTGGATACGATTTGACTTCTCTCGAAGTTAATCCGTCATCAAATAACACAGGAACTTTCACAGTGAGCTATGAGAAACAAAATGGCGATAAGGCAAGCATTCAGGGAGAAATGAGTAATGGTAAAATAAAGAGTCTGCAGATTGATACGGCAGAAGGCAGACAAAAACTCCGGGACTTGCTTTCTCAGAATAGCGACTTTAATAAGTACCTTAAAAAATTGCAAGATGATGGCTTTAAAGAAGTCAATTCAACTTTCTCACGCGAGAATAACACTACAACTCTTCAGATACAATACGAAAATTCTAAAAATGAAACAGCTCAGATAAATGCCAAATTTGTAAACGGCAGTGTTGAGCATGTTGAACTTGTAAGAGAGCAGGAAAGAAACCTTTATCCTATATACTGCATGGGAGTTCTTATACCTCTTCTTCTTGGTTATATTATATACAACAGGTTTTCAGGTAAAAAGGAGCAGAGAAAATTAGTTAGAGAGAATATACCACTTCAGGAAAGAAACTTTGACTACAGGGAAGAAGCAGGAAAACTTGTGGAAAAAGCAATATCACTCTATGAAGAAAAACAGTTCAAGGATGCTTACGGAACTGCTGCACAGGCTCTGAGGTTGTATCTGAGCTATAAATATGGCTTAAAGAGAGAAGTTACAAATTCTGAACTGATAAATTATCTGAAAAGTGAAGGTGTAGAATATGCGAAATTTGAGAAATGCTTACAATTGACCAGTCTCGTTGAGTTTGCAAAACATACGCCCGATGATGGTGAGTTTGAAGAAATAATTAAAACTATTAAGGATGCTATGAAGGACGGAAAATAATCAAACAGACTAGGTTGATCCTTTGTATTATTTCTTAATTGATCTTAATATTTTCTTAATTGATCTTAATATTTTCTTAATTGATCTTAATATGCTAGGATTTCCCATCAAATTAAAGATACTATAAATAAACGTGAAAACTATCTTAAATTTACAGAGGTTGCCAAGCCAGATCTCTTATAGGGTGGGGTGGCTGCTCGCAATTTAATTTTTCACCTTTTATCAAATATTGACTCGAATGTGAATTCGCCAGTTAGAGATGCTCTGCAAGAGCTGCTATCATAATTCTAATTTATCTTTTCCAGTTCCATATTATCTGTTAAAATGAAACAATGTTCCTGAATAATCTCTGAAACTACTTGTCATGATTTTTTAATTAAGGACATTTTAAACTCAATATTCGGCATATATTAGAACTGCATAAGTACAGTTTCAAAGGTCTCTATGAGGTGTAAGGTCACAACCTGTACACAACAGGCACATTGTCTGAGCTTTATCTGCACATAGCGAATTACGGTCAAGCATATTCCTCAACATATTCCCGAGCTTCAAAAGCCGTTCTGCACTGGGTCTGGTAATATTTTTTACATCTTTTCTGAGAGGATGAGGGGATATAGGCCTGAGAATAGGAATTATGCATCGCTCAGTAAGCTGTTTAATACCTCTTCGGACGGTCTCGTCACTTTCCCCAAGGCCAATTATGAAGTTCGAAGATACCCGATTTCGGCCGAATACATCCACTGCTGTATCAAGAGAATCAAGCACAGAA
>JAKPAB010000209.1 GCA_029779695.1 Bacillota bacterium
AGCAATAGAAATGTCATTAAGCGCACTTTCTATGACATATTCCTTGCCATCCATATTGATGCTGCCTCGTAACATCATCCGGTCTTCTGTCTCGTAATCATCTGAAAAAAGACTGTCTATCGCAGCTTCCACAGTAGAATCATCCAGATCACACAAGAATCCTAGATGACCTCGGTTAACTCCAACTATTGGAATACCTTGTCTCATGGCAAGCTTGGAAGCAAAGACCAATGTTCCGTCTCCGCCAACGGAAATCATGCACTCCGTATCCTTTGGTATATTAGGAACTGAATCAACATTTTTGGAATAAACCCCATAATCGGATATTCCACCTCTTTTTTTGATCATCTCCTGTATACTCCGAATAAGCTCCAGATTGCTTTTATCTTCGGATCTTGTGACAATAAAAAAATTCTTCAAATCACTTATCTAATGCCGCATGTGCTGCTGTAACAACTGCATCTGCGTCAATTCCTCCTATGATTCCAACTGATCTTTCTATATCCGCAGCATCAACACTTGTGCCTGTTTTCTTATCTATAACTGATGACGTATTACTGTTTTCCTCATTGACTTCATCTTGGTTCTTACGGATGTGTATCAAGAATTCAATGTTGCCTTCCGGTCCCTTGATGGGTGAATAATCCAATCCCAATACATCATAGCCATGGCTAAGTACAAAACTCTGTATCATATTGATCACATCTCTTTGAACAGATGCCTCTCGAACAACTCCGTGCTTACCGACATTCTCACGCCCTGCCTCAAACTGAGGCTTGATCAGGCATACCATTTCAGCATTGTCGCTTAAAAGCTTTCTAACAGGTGCCAATATTTTTGTCAGAGAAATAAAAGAAACATCGCAAGATGCAAAATCTATCTTGTCCTGAATATCATTCTCTGTAACGTAACGAATATTGGTCTTTTCCATACATACAACTCTCTCGTCCGTACGAAGCTTCCAGGCAAACTGACCATAACCTACATCAACTGCATAGACCTTTTTCGCTCCATTTTGAAGCATACAATCGGTAAATCCTCCTGTAGATGCACCAATATCCATGCATATAAGACCGTTAAGATCTATCGGAAATGAATTCATAGCCTTTTCTAGCTTA
This sequence comes from Bacillota bacterium, assembly GCA_029779695.1. GTDB lineage: Bacteria > Bacillota > Clostridia > Lachnospirales > Lachnospiraceae > Lachnocurva. The sequence goes on from JAKPAB010000209.1 coordinate 1,119, forward strand.
TGTCCACCACGGCTCACATATTTTTGAACCTTACCACGAAACTCTATCTCGCTATCCTCATTGAACTTCATTCCAGCCTTATCTTCACGATTACCATTTACGAAAATATTTCCTTCCATAATGGCTGTCTTGGCCTGTTCCCTTGACTGAAAAATATTCTTTTTGACTAATAAAACATCAAGTCTTTCTTTCATCATGTACCTTATTATTCTATAGTTTTTTTATATGCTCTATAGACTCTGTCTGCTACTGAAACTGCATCGAGCCCTAATCTGCTTAACAACAGATCACGATTGCCGTGAGTTACATACTCTGTTGGAATTGAAATATTCATGATCTCACCCTTGTATTTATCCTGGGTAAGAAACTCTGTAACATGTTCTCCGAATCCGCCACTTAAGACATTTTCCTCAAGAGTTACTATTAGATCGTACTTATTTTTTGCATCAATCAGATAATGTCTGTCAAGAGGCATTGCGAATCTCGCGTTGCAAAGAGTTACTGACAATCCCTTTTCCAATAGAATATTTCTCGCTTCCTCTGCAACTGAAACCATTGATCCGATCGCATACAATAAAACTGAATGTCCTTTGTAGATTTCCTCTGACTTACCAAGTCTAAGCGGCTCTCTGTATTCCTTTAGTCCCTGATATGCATTTCCCTTGGGATATCTGATCGCCACGGGTCCATTCATAGATAATGCAAGCTTGACCATATCTGACAGCTCCCACTTATTCTTCGGAGCCATTATCGTAAGATTTGGTATAGTGAGAAGATATGAGAGATCAAATATTCCCTGGTGCGTCGCTCCATCTGTTCCCACTATTCCTGCACGGTCAATGGCAAAAATAACATGAAGATTCTGAAGACATACATCATGAAGGAGCTCATCATAAGCGCGCTGTAAAAATGTAGAATATACAGCAAATACCGGTTTTAATCCCTGGGTAGCCAGTCCTGCTGCAAATGTAACAGCATGTTCCTCCGCAATACCTACATCAAAAAATCTCTCCGGAAATGAATTATGGAATCTTCGAAGTCCGGTTCCATCTTCCATTGCAGCTGTAATGGCAACGACCTTATCATCTCTTTGTCCCATTTTCTTCATTACTGTAGAGAAAATATCAGTATATCCCGGCTGACATTTCTTTTTGGGGATACCAGTCTCCAGATCAAATGGTGCTGTTCCGTGAAAACGAGCCGGATGCTTCTCAGCCGGAGCATATCCCTTGCCCTTATGGGTAACAACATGAACCAGCACAACGCCTTTATATGACAATGCTCTTCTAAACATCTTGACCATGGCATTTACATCATGACCATCCACTGGACCGAGATACATAATACCCATCTCTTCAAAGAGCATTCCTGGTACGAATAGCTGTTTCATACCATTTTTAGTTCTTCTTATATTAGCCACAAGCTTCTCACCATAAACCGGGATCTTCTCCAAAGAAGCTGTAATATCATCTTTGAGATCTGTGTACTTAGGACTCGTCCTAAGTTTGGACAGTTCCTGACTCATTCCCCCTACGTTAGGGCTAATGGACATTTTATTATCATTTAGAATTATTGTAAGATTTGATCTAAGTGCAGAAGAATTGTTTATAGCTTCCAATGCCAGACCACCGGTAAGTGCACCATCTCCTATAACGGAAACCACTTTATAATCAGCACCGGTAATGTCTCTTGCATAAGCCATACCCAGACCTGCTGATATAGAAGTAGATGCATGACCTGTGCCAAAGGCATCTGATCTGCTCTCATTTATACTGGGAAAACCGGATAATCCGCCATAAGACCTAAGAGTCTTAAAATCAGCCTTCCTTCCGGTCAAGATTTTATGTGTATAACTTTGATGACCGACATCAAAAATAAGCTTATCCTCCGGGAAATCCATAATTAAATGAAGAGCAATCGTAAGCTCTACAGATCCCAGATTCGAAGCCAGATGTCCGCCGGTAACAGAAAGATTTTCTATTAGAAATTCTCTGATCTCGGTTGCGAGAACAGGAAGCTCCTCCTGTGATAATTTCTTTATATCATTCTGAGTATTTATTTTTTCAAGAATCATATTTTATACTCCATCATGCTTCTCTGGATGTCAGATATTGCATTAGTTTCTTCAAAAATGTAATGTCTCCGGGAATGTTGGATAATATACCCATTGCATCCTCTGTGAGCCACTGCACATCTTCCTTTGCTTTATCCAGTCCTGCCAAAGACACATATGTAGTCTTATTATTTTTTTCATCCTGACCATGAGATTTGCCGGTTTTTTCTGAGCTACCCTCAATATCCAAAATGTCATCTACGATCTGAAAGGCAATTCCAATGTCATGTCCGATTTCTTCAGTCTTTTTAACATCTTCCTCCGAAGCACCGGCCAGAACCGCACCTATCATAAGCGAAGCTTCTATCAGGCATGCCGTCTTCTTCTCATAGATAAATTCAATTTTATCCTTGGTCATGGTATGGCCATCACCATTGTCCTCTTCAACATCAGCTACTTGCCCGCCAAGCATGCCATTTATGCCTGATTTGTCAAAAAGGATCCTAAGAGCCTTGACCACTCTTGTAGTCTCATCCTCATTAGAAACCATTTCAAATGCACCTGTTGCAGTTTCAACTGAATAATTTAATAATCCATCTCCTGCCAATACGCCCATGGCCTCGCCAAATTTAGCATGTGTAGTAGGATTACCACGTCGAAGCAGATCATCGTCCATTGCAGGCAGATCATCATGAACCAGAGAATACGTATGTATCATCTCAATTGCTGCCAAAAAAGGTTCTATTATCTTACTATTACCGCCAAACAAACGAAATGTCTCAAGCATGATCACTGGGCGAAGTCTCTTGCCTCCAACCAGCACGCTGTAATTCATCGCTTCCATAACGTTTTTTTGAAATCCCTTTTCCTCAGGCAGATATGTGAGTAGAATACCATTCACCTCATCGGCCCGTGATCCAAGTTCTTCTGCAACGTCCATCAAGTTACTCCTCTACTGCTGTAAAATCAGCCAGATCTCCTGTTTCTGTAATGATCTGAACCTCTTTTTCGACTCTGTCGATTTTAGTATTACATTCTTTAATGAGCTTAGTTCCACGTAAGAACAATGAAAATGATTTTTCGAGAGGAACATCCTCTGCTTCCATCTCTTTAAGAACCCCCTCAAGTTCCTCGAATGCTTCTTCAAGTGTCTTTTCGTTCTCTTTTATCTCTGTTTCACCCACTGTTTTCTCCTCCAAATCCCCCAGTTTACAGTTTAATGTATTTTCCTCTGATGTCATTTTTTTCAATGTTCTCTGCTACGGCATGTATCACGCCATCATGCATTATCATATCGAAGCTATCTCCAACCGCTACTGCATCCACACCCTTTAGATGCTTGCCGGTTTTATCAATAGGATAAGAATAACCGCTATCCAATTTTCTAAGCGGCGACACACTGTCTAATCTCCCGGAATCCATTACCAATCGCTTTTTCATAGCTTCTACCCTGAAAAGCAATATATCCGAAAGCTGTTTCGAATCAGGCACCATTGATCTGGTAGCTCTGATGGAATTTTTCATATTAATCTGTAACAAAGTGCTGCAATTTTCCAATCTGTTCTTGTAAGACAACAGTCTCTGCTCAGGAGAATTAGCGGCCAGTCTGTGGGACAAGACTTCCAGTTTATTCTTCTTTTTCTCCATTGCATATTGCATCGCTTGTAGCAGTTCATCCAGATCCTCTGCATATCTGTCTTCAACTTCTTCATATCTGGTAACTGCTTTTTCAGCAGCTTCCGATGGAGTTGCCGCCCGCATATCGGCTACAAAATCTGCGATCGTATAATCTGTCTCATGACCAACGGCGGATATAATAGGAGTGTCACAGTCAAAGATCGCCTGTGCCACAATTTTTTCATTAAAAGACCACAGATCCTCGATAGAGCCGCCCCCGCGACCTACTATCATGACATCAAGGTCCATCTTATCAAGAGTCTCAATCCCATGAACTATTGATCTTGCTCCTGACTCGCCCTGAACAAGTGCCGGACACAGCACTATCTTAATATACGGATTGCGTCTCTTCGCTATCCGTATAATATCTCTGACTGCCGCACCACTTGGTGATGTTACGATCCCCAGGCTCTTTATATATTTAGGGATCTCACGCTTATACGTAGCATCGAACATTCCCATTTCTTTTAATTCTTCCTTGAGCTCAAGGTACCTCTGGTATAATACTCCACTTCCCTGTTGCTCAATTTTTTTGGCAACTATCTGATGATAACCACCCTTGGTGTATACCTGAATGGTTCCGGTTATAACAACCTTGTCACCATCTTTCATGCGAAACTTCATGGATAGGACATTACCCCTATACATGATTCCACGCATAGAACTCTTCTCATCCTTCATAGTAAAATAAATATGCCCCGAAGGATGATAATTAACGTTTGAGACCTCGCCGGATATCTGCAGGTTCTCAAGAAACGTATCCTGCTCGATCAGTCCCTTTATAAAATTATTTACCTGTGTTACAGAATAAATCATCCAACAACCTTTGCAAGAACTCCGTTTATAAATGCTGGAGATGAATCTTCTCCATACTCTTTTGCCAGCTCTATAGCCTCATTGATCGCTACGCCAAATGGCAATTCCTCGATTTTGATCTCATATACTGCAAGTCTCATAATAGTAAGATCGACCTTGGGCATACGTGTAGTTTTCCATCCATCTGAAGTATCGTTTATAACCTTATCGATCTCATCGATATGATCAACCACATCCCTAGATTTGGTCTTAATATATTCAGCATCTTTTTCAGGATAAGGACCGGCATCTTCAAAAAATGTACCGAACTGCTTATCAACGTCCTCTCCTTCATAGAAATTGGCCTGAAAAAGCCCTTTAAATATTTCTTCACGGATCTCGTGTCTTGTCATGGTTCTATTTCTCCTGAACTTATTTTGCGGAAGTACTGTCTATAACAACAGTAGAAACTTTTACATCTACTGCCTTGATCTTGAGATCAGTCATGTTTTCAACAGAGCTCTTGACCTTTTCCTGAACTGCTTCCGTAACCTTCATTATTGAATATCCATATTTTACAGAAAGAATGATCTGAATAGATAACATTCCGTTATCCTCATGGATCAATCTGATAGCCTTGGATAATTTACTCATCCCAGCCCTAGGTAAAAGCCTGTTGTTAATTCCGCCAGTCAATGTATCAACACCGTCTACTTCCAGTGCTCCCAGTCCGGCAATAGCCAGAATTACTTCTTCATTAATGGTTATGCCTTCTCTGATGGTAAATGTTTTATCAGCCATCTTGTTACCTCCAAAAATTATAAATTTCGACGAGTAGAGTATACCACACTTATGGTCATCAAGTGAACC
>JAKPAB010000218.1 GCA_029779695.1 Bacillota bacterium
ATCCCTGATCATATCCTCGAACATCATAGTGTCAACCTCTGGTACGACATAATCAGCCCAATAATATTTGCCTGAACTATATACAATACAAGCAGGCCCATCCAGTCCCAGATTAGTGACCTCTTTTCGTAATTGACTGATATATACTTTTAAATTGCCCTTAGGATTTATGATGTCATCATCCCTGAAAAGTTTATCGATGATTTCATCTGAAGAAAGTCCATCAGGGTAGCTGTACAGCAACATAGTGAGAAGTTGCATTGCCTTGGTTGACTTACCGAATCTCAGGATAATCTCTTTTCCGTTGTAGACCAGACGTAGATCTCCCAGAAAATATACCTGTAGTTTCTGGGCATTCCCTTCTTTTTTGCTCATAGCTCCCCTTCACTTTTTGTATACAAAAATCGAGTAGTATTTTATTAATTATAATCACTTTTTGTGTGATTTGTGAAGTACATTTTTATTGTTTTCGCACATTTTCGCATAAGTGGCAATATTTATTAACTATTTTAATTATTTTCAGATCTTAATCCTGTCCAAGTCTTCCTGCCACAAAGCTACCGATACATCCGATGGCATTCTCCAATCACCCCTTGGTGACAGAGATACTGTTCCAACCTTTGGACCATCTGGCAAACAACTTCTCTTAAACTGCTGCGCGAAAAATCTCCTATAAAATACCTTGAGCCATTTCATTATGGTCTCTTTATCATAAGTCCCTTTAAATGCTTTTACCGCCATGCGGTATATCTTGTGAGGGGCATATCCAAGTCTTATCACATAATACAGAAAAAAATCATGTAGCTCATAAGGACCTACCAGATCCTCTGTTTTCTGTGATATCTTGCCATTATCTGGTGGCAATAGTTCAGGGCTCACAGGTGTATCCAAAATATCATTCAATACCTCTCTCATAGCTATGTCGGATTCATCAGCCTGATAACGAACCAGGTATCTGACAAGAGTCTTGGGTACAGAGGCATTGACACCATACATGGACATATGATCTCCATTGTAGGTCGCCCATCCAAGAGCCAATTCTGAGAGATCCCCTGTTCCTACCACTATGCCATTGACCTTGTTAGCTATATCCATCAGGATCTGAGTTCTCTCTCTTGCCTGACTGTTCTCATAGGTCACATCATGATTCTCAGGATCCTGATCTATATCCTTAAAATGTAGTAAAACTGCATCTCTTATAGATATTTCTGACAGTTCTGCTCCAATTATCTCGATAAGTGAAATTGCATTATTGTATGTTCTATCTGTGGTTCCGAATCCCGGCATTGTAATGGCCTTGATTCCCTTAGTATCCAATCCCAGTATCTCGAATGCTCTGGCAGTTACCAACAATGCTAATGTAGAGTCCAGCCCACCGGATATTCCGATCACTGCATTTTCAGCATGGATATGCTGCAATCGTCTGGCCAGTCCTCTGGACTGAATGTCGAATATCTCCTTGCACCTGTCTGATCTTCTGTATTCATCTCCCGGGACAAATGGTGCCGGATCTATATCAGGCAGTTCTGTTTCTTCGATTCCCAGTTTGAACTCTATATGTTTTGTTAAATCATCTATGACTGTCGAAAATGTATTGCTACTCTTTCTATAAGCATCTGTAGCTTCGATATCGATGATCCCTGTTATCAGCCCTTCTTCGTACAGCTTGTTTTCTGCTATCAGGCGACCGTTTGATGCGATTATACTGTGTCCTGAAAATACAATATCCTGAGTGGATTCTCCCGGGCCCGCTGCCGCATATATATATGAAGTATATAGTCTGGCTGACTGCCCTACTACTAGTTCTCTTCTATAGGCTGATTTTCCAGTCACTTCATTGGAAGCTGAGAGATTCAGAATAACATTAGCTCCCTCTTTGGCTAGCCTGATGCTAGGAGGTGATGCTACCCACAAGTCCTCACATAGTTCAACTCCGATTTTTAATTCCGGTACATCACTAGACGAGAATATCTGATCAGATCCAAAATAAAAACTC
>JAKPAB010000221.1 GCA_029779695.1 Bacillota bacterium
AGACATTACTACTAAAACGAATAAACCTACCATGAATAAGAATGCACCAACTACTAATAAGAATGTGTATGCATTATTCCAGAAAGGTCCTACTGTTCCAGGCATAATCATGTTGAAGAAATCTAACCAGTGACCTAGAATTACTAGAACAGCCATCGTAGTTACTACTTTGTAATTTCTCTTGATGCTAGAACTTACTAATACCAATAGTGGTAATAAGAAGTTGATGATAAGCATTGGTAAGAAAGTGTACTTGTAGTAAGCAAATCTATCGAAGAAATATCTTACTTCTTCTGGGATGTTTGCATACCAGTAAAGCATGAATTGGTCAAAGAATAAATAAGTCCATAATAATGAAGTAGCAAATAAGAATTTAGCTAAATCATGTAAGTGGTTATCATTAAACTGTGGTAAAAGCCCTTTTTTCTTTAAGTAAACTGCAACAATAATGATTACTGCAACAGCACTAGATAAAGTAGATACCATAGAATACCAAATATAAAGCGTAGAATACCAGTGAGGGTCAATAGACATTAAGAAATCCCAAGCCCAAGCTGCAGAAGCAAATCCGAAGAATGCTATGTAACCTACGCTCCAGTTGTATAATGCTTTGTAATCTTTTCTATCTTTAGTTTCGTCTAATCTCTTAGAAACTTTCTTAATTTTCCAAACGAAGAACCAAGAACCAATTACATAAATAAGGATTCTCACTACATAGAAAGGAATGTTTAAGAATTTTGATTTTTCGTAAAGGATAACATCAAAGTTTGGAGAATTAGGATCGATTAAGTCTTTATCCATCCAGTGATATAAGTGAGCAATACCACCTACATTTAAGAAGGTTAAGATTAATAAAATAATCCCACCTACTGGAATGAATGAAGATACCGCTTCCATTACTCTTGTTACAATTACAGACCAACCAGCGTGAGCTGCATGCTGAATTGATAAAAAGAATAAAGCACAAGCAGAAATTCCGAAGAATAACATAGCAGCAGTTAATAAAGCCGAGAACGGTGTATTATGAATCTGATGCGTTGCATGTTCTAAGTGTGCAGCATTATCTTGAGGTCCTACTAATTCTGAAGAATTCATTGGGGTATGATGTTCTGTACCATGGTGTACATTATCCATCATTGTCTGAATTGCAGACTCATTTAACCCATGATTTAACATGTAGCCAATACCGAATAGTACCAATCCAACAACTATCAGTATAATAGAATACAATTTTAATTTTGGTGAAAAACTATACATTTTTTTCTGTTTTTATTATTTAGTATTGGTTTGAGTTGTAGTTGCATCAGCAGCGG
>JAKPAB010000075.1 GCA_029779695.1 Bacillota bacterium
AATGCCATAATAATTGTGAATATTATATTTTGAAGTTTTGTTTTGGGCATGAAAATGCCCTCCTTTCATGGTTCTGAGACAAGTGTTGTTCATAACCATGCCGAGGGCATGTACTGTTTCCAATTATACCTATGTCATTTTTTAACGCATCGGATAGGATCATAACATAAGTCAAACAAATATGTAAGCACTTTTTTAACCGGCAAAAAACATTCCGTCAAACAGATCTTCACATTTTTTTCCACCGACAGTACAATTTCCACTTTCTGATCCTGTTTCAACATCTACTCTGTATAATTCTCCGTTTTCTGATTTTAGAATAACGTATGACTTAACATCAGTACCAAAAAGTGTTAATTTCGTTTTGCTCGGTATCATGATCTTCTTTTTAGTATCTTTACCAGAAGCATCTGACAGACTTGCCATAGAAGATATCTTGGTCATCTCTATATCAGTCTTGGTGGTCAGTATAACCGGTTTTTCCTTCATAATTTCATTATTATAGTAAAAATAATCAGTTTTAGGTGTAGGAACTCCATCGTCTCCTAATTCATACTCTCTTGCCACATACATTGTGCTAAGGAGACTCACTCTTTTCTGCATTATAAAATTATCTGTATTATAGGGCGTATCATCATAGAATCCACATCCCAAAAATCCATTTGAATCAGATTCACCATCTACATTAACATCAACATGGTTAACCTTACCATTTTGGATTCGATATACGGTTGTATTTTTATAGTCATCTTCTCCTGATAATTCTATATAGAGATATGTGATTTTGTCGTGACTTGCCATAAAACATTTTGCACTGTAATACGCATCTTGTTCAAATGAATAATCAACCCCATTATAGGTTATGGCCAGATGGTTTTTAACATCGGCTTCATCATCATCCCCTGCAAAATTCCAGATAAGCTTTTTATCTCCATCATCTTTTATTTTAGTCTCTCTATTTTCTGGTATTTCTCTAAAACATTTGGTATTAACTTTAGCTGGGATATATTTTTTATTAAAAAGATCAGGATAATCTGAAAATGAAATATTTGCAAACTGAGGTCCAGCTGCATAGCTAGCCAAGGTTTCTGCTGAAAATATAACCGTAATCCCAGTGTCTGATACCGTAAACGGAATCTTATCATAATCATTATCGCAACTTGACTTGATCTGGTTTTCAAGTGAAGTTCCAGACATCTCGCTCTCAATATCCGGATAATTTTTTCTAAGGGTATCAGCTATAACCTGTGCCAATTTATTCATATCAGTAGTAATATCGGAAAGCACAAGTGACTTACCCGTCTGAGTATCAATATTTATGCCTCTATATTCAGTACTAGGATGAGCTCCTCCAAGATTATAATAATCTGTCTCACTTAAACTTATGATACTTTTATCTGCTCTTTCTGTCTCAGCAGTATAATCAATCTCACAAGCAGCCTTATTTATTTCCTCTTTCCACATCGAAGCTGCATCTGAAAAGTTTTCATCCATAGCTGATGTATGGCGCTTTTTTAGATCATCATTTATGGAAACAATTCCCTTTTTTGCATTGTCATAGCCGGAATCTGCAACATCGGAATGATATCCATTCTTATTTATTTCTGAATGTGCCAATGTAATTACCGGATATTTGCCATTCAAGACATATTTTCCATCGCTTTCCTTATACGGATATTCATAACTGATCTTAACAGGTAAAATATTACTTTTTGTTTTTTCTGTATTGGCACTCTTATGTTTAGTTTCTTTTCCGGATACTATATCAGATTTACTGTTTTTATCACTGTTTTTAGTGAAGCTACAACCTGTAAGGCCTGTTCCTACCATCCCCAGTGTAAGTACCATACATCCCATTCGAAGCAAAGAATTATTTTTCATACCATATATCCCATTCATTTCCTCAAGCAAAATTAATATCGTCTACTTTTCTTGTCTTATACTTACGTTATCTTGTCATATCTTGTTTTATACAAAAAGGTCGGATTACTCCGACCTCATATCTTAAATTCAATATCAATAACTCAAATACAAATTTTTGATTCAAATACAAATATTATTTTGTCAAGAAAATCAGCCCTCAACAATCAGGAATCTTCCATCAGGAATAGGAAATACCTCAGATGAAGCTAAGATCTCTTCATCAGACATATCATCTACATCAACTGATTCCCTCATATATTCAAGTGCTTCATCTTTATCATCACATACTACAGCCAGACAATCCTCAAGGAAGTACTCAGCCTCCTCTGGAAGTTCAGCAACATTCTCCGGGAAAAGCTGAAGCTGATTATTTAAAAACACCTCTATCACGTCATCATCATAACTATTTGTCATATCATTACCTCCTGAATATAAGCAGATTCACAGAAAATTATTTATATACAACAATCTATATAAAATTCTTAATTTTATCTCGTTCTGTTGTAAAGCATAGAGATTATAATACAGTAACAAATAAACTACAATCATAAATTTATCAGATTATAGTTTATTTGTAGATTTTTATTAATTATGATCCAAATCATATATCAAGCAATTACATATTTATCACTATAAACATCAAAGCCTGGGTACTTGCACTTCTTTTTCAAGTCTAAATGAATATAGGATAAGATCCTTGATTGGCAGGTCTAATGCACGTCCTGCAGCTTCACCATATAATTGTAGCTGCCTCGTATATCGCTCTCTAAGCGTTTCTTCATCATTTACCCTATCTGTCTTGTAGTCAATAACTGTAATACCATCATCATCGACAATAAGCGCATCTATAGTACCCTGAACCAACGCTTCCACTGAAAGATCCTCCGGAAGTTCTTTTAATCCCTTGAATATTTTCTTGAGCTCCTCTGAAAATACAAAGTTCTGTTCCCTTAAAAGTCTGTTTTCCTTTTGTGCACGTCCCAGTAGCTTGGCCGTATCACTTTTAAGGAAAATAACAAGTCCTCTTCTATTGATGATTGCAGCTTCATCCTTTGTCAAGAATCCCGATTCTTCCATTTTCTCCAGCTCTGCCAAAAGTTCTGCTTCACTATGTTCCCTTGTAAAATCTAAGCCTTCCAAAGCACGATGCATAGCGGTTCCTCGAAGAGCTCCTGGATTGACCTTGCTTTTATTTTTTTCTGATGAAGCACCCTGTACATCTTCTGTTTGGTTATTTTCAGCTGTATCATTTGTAACAAATATATTTTCTTTGATCATAGTTTTATTGAGCATAGTTTCATCAAGCAAAGTTAAATTTTCATTAGTTTCAGAATCATTGATTATCGCTTCATTTTTTTCGATCTCTAAATGTTTGATCTCTGATACAGAATATTTGTTTTTAAATTCATGTTCCAGTCCAAAAATATATCTATATTCCAGCTGTTTTTTAATAATCTCCATATCATCAGAAGCTGCAGTCTTTAAAAGAGTATTTAATCTTAATTTTTCGATTTCACTTCTATCAGATATCTCTGCCTCTTCACTTACATATTTCTCTATAGTACCTTTTATGATCTCATATTTATTACTGCCATTATCGTCCTTGATATTATATATTGCAGGAAGTATCCACGACATGTAATTATTGGTTCCGATCTTCTCATACAGAGTAGGACCTACCTCAGACAGTATCTCCAGCTTGTCATCCATGGAGTAATCAACTGTTCCTCCGGAATATTTTCCTGTAATGATTAGTTTCTCCTTGGCCCTTGTCATGGCAACATATAGTATTCTCTGTTCCTCTCCCTTTTCCTCCATAGTATTTAGGAATTTAAGGGCATCCATATAAAATGAATTGTATGAGACCTTGTAATTACCACCTATTACATTCTTTATTGCCATTCCGTATTTAGGTGAGAAAACCATCTTTTCATTCCTAGATCCGCCGCCTAATAGTCCTCCAGCACGTATCAAAAATACTACCGGGAACTCAAGTCCCTTGCTCTTATGTATTGTCATTATACGGACTACATCATCCTCTTCTCCCAGAAGTGATGCCATATCTATCTCTTCGTTATATTTCTTTCTCTTCCTGATATAATCCATAAATGAATAGAGATCATGGGTGGAATTATTCTCCATATTCTCTGCTTCATCCAAGAGCTTAAGCAGATTAGCACGCCTGATTGTGCCTCCCGGTAGCGATGATACGTGATTTAAGAATCCTGTTCTGTCATATATATCTGATATCAGATCCGGAAGGAGCATATCCACCTGTCTGACCCTAAGTTCATCAAATAATTCAAAGAAACTGATAATCTTATCTTTTGTCGAAGCTTTATAATCTCCTGCTTCACTTACATAATTTCGGCATGCATTGTAAAAGTTGCTTCCCTCATCATTTCTCCTGATATCCATGAGTTCATCGTTGGTAAGTCCTGCTATTTCAGACTTGAGAACCGATACCATAAATGTATCCTTATCCGGATTATCCAGGATCTCAAGATATGAAAATATTGTTTCTACCTCCAGTGATTCGAAATAACCTGATCTCTCCGCCAGAACAGCATCAACATTATAATCCTGGAGCGCCTTTAAAAGCAGTGTCATCCTGCCTGTCTTATCTGTAGCACTCCTTGTAAGAATTGCGATATCTGAGAATCGGATAGGACGCATGAATTTTTCTTCCTTTTTCGTATCAGGATCGATACTTTTATCCTGAACAGGAAATCTGGTATCTATCAGTTTTCTGATCCGTCTCGCTATTAGCCGGCTCTCATATTCGAATGCATTTTCGCACTCAGATGCTTCCAGATCCTCCTGTGAAGGATCGACATAATATATCTCAGGGTCATAGATATGGTTATCCACATCCAAAAAATCAGCTCCATACTTTAGGCTGACCTCATCGGTATAATCCACATCTCCCATATCTCTTTCCATTACTGAGGAAAAGGTCTCATTTGCAATATCCAGTACCTGTTTTCTGCTTCGAAAATTCATATTAAGGTCTATTCTTATATGATCCTCATTTTCCTCTGCAAAATCGTCATATTTCTTCATAAAAATTCCGGGGTCGGCCTGACGAAATCCATATATACTCTGCTTTACATCCCCAACGCAGAAATAGTTGTGCTTACCGATACTGTCTCCGGACACAGCACTTAATAAGACTTCCTGGACTTCATTGGAATCCTGATATTCATCCACCATTACTTCTTCATAAAATGTCTGAAATTCAAGGGCAGCCTCTGTAGGTTCCATTGTGTCCTCATCTACGAGTATATTTAGCGCATCATGTTCTAGATCTGAAAAATCCAGCACATTGGTCTCATCCTTAATCCTGTTATATGCATCTCTATATTCTCTTGTAAGTTTGATGATCATATCCACAAAAGGTTTTGCAGACTGCATCTCATAAAGTATTTCATTTATATCGTCTGGGACATCTTCACCTATAGATTTTACAGCGTTTTTCCATGGATCTCTAAGAATCTTCTGAACCAGTATCTTGGTATCCGGATCAGCATCCTTTTTATTAAATCTAGGGAACTTGCCGGATGCTTCCTTCACAGCCTTAAAGAACTCCTCGGTTCCGGTCACTGATACCAGATCTCGTAAAACTTCTCCATCCTGCTTGATAAGGTCAGCAAATCCAGGGCAATGTCTATCTTCTTTTAGGAAAATATATGTCCTGTCTATTCGCTCTAGAATATCATTTATGATCATTCTTTTATAATAAGTATACTTTTCCATCCATGGCTCTTTTAGAATATCGGAAAAGTCCTTAACATTATATAAATTGCTTATTTCATCCAACCATTTATCAGGCCACGCAAAGCTCTCTGATTTCTCATAAAAATCGGAAACAATATCTCTAATATTCTGGTCGGAATTGGCTATTTTATATGAAGCGATCAATTTCCTAAATGTATCATTATTTTCTTCATAATTTTTCTCCATGATTTCATCCATGGCTTCCTGTTTCATAAGCGCACTTTCTGCAGGATTAACCACTCTAAAATCCGGATCTACATTTATGGCCTGAAAATTATTTTTCACAATATACGTACAGAAACTATCTATTGTAGAAATCTGAGCATAATGAACCAGGGTTTTCTGCCTTGAGATCCTCATATCCCCAGGATTGGCCTTAGATGCGTTATCTATGGCTTTTCTGATCCTCTCACGCATCTCTCTTGCCGCATCTTTGGTAAACGTAAGTACAAGTATCCTATCAATGTCACATGGCTCATCCTGAGATAATACCTTTTGAATGATCCTCTCGACTAGAACTGCCGTCTTACCAGAGCCTGCCGCAGCAGAGACTAATATGTCCTTATGATTTTTATAAATAACCTCTTCTTGCTTATCGGTCCACTTCACAGCCTACTCCTCCGCTGTAATCTCAAAATTTGATATTTTTTTCAAATTCCTATATGAATACCCATCCATGTCATTATCAAAATGGCAGATACTGTGATAAGGGCAATAATCGCATCCGGTTTTATTATCAGTTCTATAAGGCTCACAGTCTATTTTGCCTCTTGCCATTTTATTGCCCTCGTCCGTTATCAGTTCCCTTATATTTTTCCGAAGGACTTTCCAATTCTCATTACCGATGGGTTTTAGACCGGCTCCCGGTGCTTTGCCGAGGCCCAGTAGCATCTGGGTATTATTATCAGAATTAATCAGTCCATCCTTGGCAACGACACTATAAGCCGCTTCCATTCCTAAATCTGTTTCAATATCAACATCCGTTTCTGTATCCGATCCTGATTTCAGATTTACTGATTTCGCAATATTGGATCTCGTGACACTATTCGGATCTCCATTTACACGTACGTAAAAGACACCGGCCGGAACAGCCTCTAATCCTGTCTTTTTCTCTTCCATCTCAAGTGCAGCATCCATATAAAGGAACAGCTGTATCGATATTCCTCCATAGGCCTCTGTAGCGCTCACATCTCGATTTCCGGTTTTATAATCTGAAATCTTGACCAGTATCTTACCATCCTCAGAGGTATATGTATCAAGCCTGTCTATCTTACCTGTAAAATCCATAGTCCCGTTTTCCAGTGGAAAGCTCAGGCTATCCAGCGGAATATTCCTTTGTACTTCCCGAAAATCCACTTCAAATCCTTCAGGTTCAAAATGGCTTGTCTTGACCTGTCTTGCGATAAGAGGTACGGTCACCCTAAGAGTATTTTTGATCTCTTCGAATTTAAATGCTGAAACAGGATCTTCACTGAATCTCTGCATATTTTCCTCAGCAGCTACTTCATCCATACTTTTTTCCAAAATAGAAATCGAATAGTTGTCACTGATATCATGCCATTTTAATTTTCTATCCTTGATATGATCAGAATATTTTTTCAAAACAAAATGATAGTAATTACCCATGGCAATATTAGAAAGATCATCCTCTTCCCATTCATTTAGTCTCAAAAGATATTTCAAGAAATATCCGTATGGACATCTGGCATAGGTCTCTAACTTCGATACAGATCCCTTTAGATTGTCGCTTACCATTTTTGAATTGATATCGCTTTCAAGCTTCTCCGGAACATGTCTATAAAAAAGATTCTTCAGAACCTTCGCCAAAAATTCCTTATCATTATTATTCTCATATCTGAGAAGAGCTGACAGTAGCTTCTCTTCATTCTGATCCAATTCGGATTTTAGTTCTCTTGATAACAGAACGATCATATTTTCCCTTATGCTATTATCATTGGTAATTCTCTTGATAGAAAGATCTGTTGTATTTTCCCTTATGATCAGACCCGGAAACATATCTTTTATATCCTGATATAAATATGATACCTTTCTGGATTTGCCCTCTTTATCCATTCCGGAAGCCGTGATCACAAGTTTCTCTGATGGTTTAGAAAGACATAGATATAGGTAATATCTCTGCCTAAAGGCTCTCTCTCTTCCTGTTGGCGCCAGCTCAAATCCCTTTTCCTTTAGTCTCTCTCTTTCTAGTGCTGAGAGAATGCCCTGCCTCGTATCAGCCTTGGGGATCATTCCATCACAGGCTCCTGTCAATATCAGGACCTTGACATTATCTAGCCTGGTCCTCTCTATATCTCCAAATATCACGCAATCATTAGATGGTGGGATCATGCCTATTTTTAATGCATCAAATCCCGAACTTATAATCTTATAGTATTCCTCCGGCGTAGTACTTTTGGTTCCTAAAAGTGAATCCATCTGTGCCAAAAGCTCCATTACAAGATCGTAAATATTTTCATATTCTCGTTGAAGCGATGTATCTCCACTTTCAGCATACTTTTCTGCCCGAGCAGCTAGCTTATCCTGAATACTGAACTTATCCATAAATATTCTAAGAGCATTTGATATATCAGATACCGATACATCCTTTTTAGTTACAGCATCTGTAAATTCTCTTACCGGAGTCATAAATATCTCTTTTTCAACATTAAGAACCGAAAGAACATCCTCTGTAAATGTCCTGTTTTTTCTTTTAAAAGAATTGGAATAACTCTTATAACCCCTTGGTCTCATAGCAGTTATATAATAATCCAGATCATCTAATTCCCTTGCAGGCAACAGACCCATTCCGCATTTTAGGAACTTAAGTACATCTTCCGGTCGATAATTATACTGGATCATAACGAATAGTCTCTTTATCATCGCCAAAAGCGGATGCCCTGTGATCTTCGTCTTTGTATCCAAAAACATAGGAATATCATATTTCTTGAAAACGGACATCGCTGTATATGAATACTCTTCCACCGAAGAACAGACTACCGCAACATCTGAGAATTTTCTGTTATTTTCCCGAACCTCATTTAAAATATATGATGCTACAAACTCCATTTCATCATGAAAATCTCGTAGTCTATATAGTTCCGGAAGTGCATCCCCTCTTCCTGTCATATCCATATCAGAAAATACCTTACCGTTTTCACGGAAAATATTTTCTTCTAGAAAGAAAAGGTATTTATTTTTACTGAATCTGGTGTTCATAGGAGGTGGCAGAATAATGGGCTCATCTATGGCCGTGGATGTCTCCTCACACAGTTTAATCAGGCTTGAAGACATTTTTCTGCTCATATAGAAAAGTTCCTGCTCCAATCCAGGTACCATATAGCTTTCTTTTCCATCCAAAGTAATCGTCACATATGTTTTTTTAGAAAGTGGAATCAGTTTTCTCAAAAGTTCCTTTTGAACCGGGGTAAATCCTGTAAATCCATCAAATACTAACGTGCAATTTTTAAGCAGCTGTGACCTGTCTGCTACTTCTGTCAGTCTCTCCGGGATTTCTTCCGTCGTTATAAAATTACCATCTATAAATTCCAAGAATCCACGATATAGCTTTTCGATATCATCGATCTTAAGTTTGAAACGATTTGTGAATCCCTCAGTTTCTCCTATTTCCATCAAACCATCAGAATCGATTCCATACTGAGATAATTCTGAGATAAAGGATCTTATCTCATTGACATACCCTGCCTTTTTCATGGAATTTTTCAGGATGCTGAGAGAATCTGCTTTTTCCTCTGCGACTTTTCTAAGTACTAGATTTTTGCCGGTATCACCTATGACATCATTTACAGGAGTCCCCAATTCTCCAAATACTCTGTATGACAATCTGAGAAATGACAATATCTCAATATTGAGACATGAATGCCTTGGATGCAGTCTGACCGCATCCCTTTGTGTCTGCATGGTAAACTGTTCCGGTACGATGATCAGATAATGTCCGGTAGGATCCTGTAATGATTCCCCGATGACTCTGTTTAAGGCCTCTGTTGTCTTACCGCTTCCCGAATTACCGATTATAAATTGTAGAGACACTGCTTATCCTCTTTCTGTTCATATTCTTAAGGTATATATTTTCTACGTAAAAAACTTATGTATCATATCTTATATCTCATTTATGCTAATCATTATATTAAACTATATGGGTAAAAATAGCATTATCAATAAAAATATCGTTATAAACAAAAATATCATTATAAACAAAAAACCCCCTTGATCTATCCATATCTCCATTTGTAAAAGAGAAATAAATAATCCAAGGGGGTTATAATTTTAATCAGAATATCTGTATATTCTAGTTAGCTTCCATCTTGAGAAGCTTCTTCTCCTGATCAGCTGTCATAAGTGCATCGAGGATCTCTTGAAGATCTCCATTCATTACCTTCTCAAGCTTATAAAGTGTAAGGTTAATCCTATGATCAGTCACACGTCCCTGAGGGAAATTATACGTTCTGATCTTTTCAGAACGATCTCCTGTACCTATCTGGCTGAGTCTCTGTTCAGAAGCTTCCTTTTCACGTCTCTGGAGCTCCATATCATACAGCTTGGTACGAAGAAGTGCAAAGGCCTTAGCCTTATTCTGGATCTGTGATTTTTCTGTCTGTGAATAGATGACGATCCCTGTAGGATAATGTGTCAGTCGAACAGCCGAGTCCGTAGTATTGACGCACTGTCCTCCATTACCGGAGGCTCTCATTACATCGATTCTAACATCTTTATCATTGACCTCAATATCCACATCCTCTGCCTCAGGCATAACCGCTACAGTACATGTAGATGTATGTATCCTACCGCCAGATTCTGTCTCTGGGACACGCTGAACTCTGTGTACTCCCGATTCATACTTTAATACGGAATAGGCTCCATTTCCATTTACCATAAAATTGACTTTTTTCATACCGCCTATACCGGTCTCTTCTATTTCCAAAAGTTCTGTAGCCCAGCCTCTTTCGGCTGCATAATGCTGGTACATTCTATATATTTCAGATGCGAAAAGAGCTGCCTCATCACCGCCGGCTCCTGCCCTTATCTCTACGATTACATTCTTACTGTCATTAGGATCCGTGGGAAGAAGCATTATTCTTATCAGTTTTTCCAGTTCTTCCTTGTCCAATCTAGCCTGAGACAGATCATCCTTGATCATCTGTCTCATCTCTTCATCAGACTCTTCCTCCAGCATGGTCAAGCTGTCATCTACTGTCTCGCATGCTTTTTTATATTTCTCATATGCTTCTACTAATGGTGCTATATCGCCCTGTTCACGCATAACCCTCTGCAATCTTGCAGAGTCATTGGCTACCTCAGGCTCGCTCATCATATTTAGAAGTTCTTTATTTCTCATTACCACATCTTCAAGATGTTCAAACATATTATATTCCTCCTGTTGATCACGACTCTTTTAAACATATTATCAAATCAAGAGCGCTACAACATTCCGAATACTATTCTGGGATTGTTTCCCATATCTTTAAGTGATCCCACTTCTCTATATCCTCTATTTATCATTAGAGACATAACATTATCTGTCTCATCATAACCAGTTTCCATGGCAAGATAACCGCCATCCTCCAGATAATCTCCGGACTTATCTATGAGCCTTCGGTAAAAATCAAGACCATCTCTTCCTCCATCAAGTGCGATCAATGGATCATGATCTTTGACCTCACTGTCTAATCCCAATATCTCCATTGTAGGTATATACGGAGGATTAGAAACTATCATAGAAAACCTAGGTCCATTACCATTTTTTGAAAAATTATCAAGTGGAGCGAACAAATCTCCTGACATAAATACCGATCTGTCATCAACCTCTAATAGTCTAGCATTTTTTGATGCTACTCGAAGGGCATCTGCCGAAATATCCAATCCCATTCCTGACACATCAGGTCTTAGCTTAAGTATTGAAAGAAGTATACATCCACTTCCGGTACATAGATCCAGAACTGATCCATCTTTTTTCAAATGATCTAGACAATATTCCACCAGTGTCTCAGTATCCTGTCTAGGAACCAGCACATCGTCTGTTACATAAAAATCAAAACCCATAAAATTCTGAGAATGTGTGATATGCTGAAGCGGAATATGTGTAGATCTGAGTCCTATGAATCTTCCGTACTGTAGCAAGTCAGGATCCTCCATCTCATCCTCCATATTTAGAAGATAAGAATTATAATCAAGACCAGTTACATATAATAAGAGTTCTCTAGAATCCCATTCAGCGTCCCTGATCCCTGCTTCACGCAGTATATCCTCGCCTCTTTTTTTCGCTTCTGATAATTTCAAATCCTTCTCCTGATAATTATGAAATGTCCTGATAATAACTATAGGTACTTCGTAAAAAAGAGCTGAGATATATTCTACCTCAGCTCCTTTTAATCCTCAAAAAATACACCCTTTGGAAATGCATTGTATTCGATTACTCAGAAATACCGTACTTCTTATTGAACTTATCAATACGTCCACGGGCCTGAGCTGTCTTCTGCTGTCCTGTATAGAAAGGATGGCATTTAGAACAAACTTCCACATGGATAGATTCTTTAGTTGAACCAGTTACAAATGTGTTACCACAGTTGCAAGTTACGGTTGCCTGATAGTAATCCGGATGGATACCATTTCTCATAATTTTCACCTCACATGATTTAATTTAAAAAGCTGAAAAATCACAGCCAGTTGTTTTTACATCCCGAAAACAGCCCTTATAATATATCATTGAAATAATATATATGCAATACTTTTTCGGTTTTTTATAGAATTCTTCTTCTTAGTACCATTCTTATAAAGTCCGCATTAGTCCTTGTATGTGTAATCATATGCAGGATGTTTTCTGTAGCTTCATCCCTTCTCATACCGTTTAATCCTTTGTGGATTATATTCATGGCATCTTGTTCTTCCGGCGTCAGAAGCAGATCATCTCTTCTGGTTCCTGATTTAGCAAGATCAAGAGCAGGGAAAACTCTCTTTTCTGATAGTTTTCTATCGAGAATAAGTTCCATATTACCGGTTCCCTTAAACTCTTCATACACTACATCATCCATTTTGCTTCCGGTATCAACCAAAGCTGTAGCTAGAATTGTAAGACTGCCGCCCTCCCTAATATTTCTGGCTGCACCAAAGAAACGCTTGGGCATATGAAGTGCTGCAGGGTCGAGACCGCCTGAAAGAGTACGTCCGCTTGGAGGAACCGTAAGATTATAGGCCCTGGCAAGACGAGTAATACTGTCGAGAAGTATCATAACATCCTGTCCATGTTCTACCAGTCTCTTGGCTCGTTCAATAACCATTTCTGATACTCTCTTATGATGTTCCGGAAGTTCATCAAATGTTGAATATATTACCTCAACATTGCCTCCTGAGATAGATTCCTTCATATCAGTAACTTCCTCAGGTCTTTCATCGATCAGAAGAACTATGATATGCATATCTTGATAAGAATGCTTAACTGACTTTGCAACTTCCTTGAGAAGAGTTGTCTTACCGGCCTTGGGCTGTGAAACGATCATACCTCTCTGTCCCTTACCTATAGGCGAGAAAAGATCTACGAGTCTCATGGCGATGCTACTTCCAGTCATTTCCAACTTGACTCTTTCATCAGGAAAAATAGGAGTCATATCTTCAAAATGTTTTCT
>JAKPAB010000076.1 GCA_029779695.1 Bacillota bacterium
TGTAGGTGGCACAGAGGAAGTACTTTCAAAGCTTGCTGATACAACTGGGAATGAGGCTGAGGATTCCATTCAGAGATTTATAGAAGTGATAGAACCTGTATTTACAGGTTTCTTAACTATAGTTATAGGAGTTACCCTGTTATCAATAATGCTTCCACTAATCGGAATGCTGGGAGCAATAGGATAGGAAAAAATATGGATCACGCAGGACATATTAAAAAAATCGTAGTGGCATTAGCTATGGCTGTAGCCATAATAGTACTTACTATTTTTATGAAAAATAAAATAGTAAATGATCTTGCCAGTCAAAATGAAGCATCGGTCAGAAGTGCAGTTCTAAATAGCTGCATGGAATGTTACTCGGTAGAAGGGGTATATCCTCAGGAACTAAGCTATCTCGAAAAGCATTACGGTCTGGTAATAGATCATAGAAAGTATATTGTGAGCTATGATGCCTTTTCCAACAACCTGGTGCCAAATATCAAGGTGCTATGGCGAGGTCAGGAGTGATCAATGGACATGTATGATAATAACAAAACAAGAATATCGTGGAATTCAATTTTCGCGATGATTTTATATACCGTTATGATTACGATCCTTTTGGTCTGGGTATATTCAGGTGCCAGGATATATCGCGCAGAGGATGCAGATAGGCAGCAGTCATCCCAGCTTAGGAAAACCACAGCATATTTAGAAAACAAGCTTATGGAGGGAGACTCTGCAGGTGGGATCAGTGTTGTATCCAAGGATGACCTGGGTCATGCTGGTAAGGCAGAAGATCTAAACACAGGGAAAACAGTTTCCGGTGATACCATAGTTATAAAAGAGGGTGATGGCACTTATTCGACCCTGATATATTTAAATGATGGTAAATTATGTGAGGAACTGACTAAAACAGGAGCAAAATGTGATCCGGACCGGGCGTCGGTAATATGCAATGCAGGATCTTTTACTGTATGTGAAAAAAACAGAATGATAATTGCGGATATCGATGGCAATAAAAGCGTATATGACATCAGATCTGATGTTGATTAAAAATACCGGAAAAACATTTTAAGAGGAAATATAGAAATGAAAAGAAGATGGCGGGATGTTAATCGAATATCGTTTATGATGCAGATCATTGCCAGTGTACTGATCTTACTTTTGGTGAGTTCTGTATTGATCCGTGTATATCAGGCTTCTATTAACAAATCAAAAGAAGCAGATATAATTACCAGATCCACCAGGATTGCCAGGATAAGTGCAGAATATTTTTCAAATAGAGGTAGCATAGATGATGTAATATCAGGATGGGATGATGCAAAAAAGAACATAACAAATTATCAGGATAGCATTGCCGAAAAGGACCTTCTGGTTTATTTTGACAAAAAAGGAGCCTATCAGGATTCTAGATTTATTAAATCGGGAAGTGATATTAAAAAATATATTGATAACAAAAATAAACTTTATGTGATGAAAATATCTATTATCGCGGATGATGGTATAGGACGTAACATTGAACCTGTAGGGATACATGCTGTAAGAGAAGCAGATTTTTCGATTTATTTTGAAGGAAAAAAGCAATACTCGTTACCTTGTAAGACATTATATATGACAGGGGAAAAAGCAGATGAATAAAATGAATAATAAGAGGATCAGGCTGGGAAGCATATTAATATTGTTTGTACTCGTTTCTGTGATACTTGTTATTCTTGCTGTATTAGGACTTAGTACGGCAAGGGCAGATCTGGTAGTAGCTAAACGATACCAAAACAATGTGACTAAACAGTATGAGATAATGAATCTCGGCACGGAGTGGGTAGAAGACACAGAAAAAGCCATACTTAAAAATGGTAGCGAATCAGATACAGTTGAAAAGACCATAACAAGAGACAATAAGCAGCTGGAAATAGTACTTAGGAAATATTCTGACAGGACATGCAAGATCGAGAAATGGAAATTGACCACAATAAGAGGAGAATCAAAGGGACTGGATCTGTTTGATCCGGGTAAGTAATTGGAGGATAGAAGATGGATATCAATTCAGTACTGAAGCAGGCAATTGAGAGTAAGAGTTCGGATATATTTGTGATCCCGGGGCTTCCTCTTACTTATAAAAACAATGGAAAACAAGATAGGAAAATCGATGACGGCAAGTTATCCGCAGCAGATACGTCCAAAATAATAGAGGGAATATATGTTTTGGCCGGCAGAGATTCATCTAGGATCAAACCTGAGAGAGCAGATGATGATTTTTCATTTGCGATATCAGATATAGGCAGATTCAGAGTCAATATATTTCACCAAAGAGGTTCTCTTGCAGCGGTAATAAGGGTAATACAATTTGGAATCCCTAGTCCAGAGGCACTTGGTATACCATCTGAAGTCATGAATGTGACAAAATATAGAAAGGGAATAGTCCTCGTTACAGGTCAGGCAGGAAGCGGCAAATCTACAACTCTTGCATGTATACTTGATAATATCAATCATACGAGAACAGGCCATATCATTACCCTTGAGGATCCGATAGAGTATGTCCATAATCACGGTCAGTGTATAGTCAGTCAGCGAGAGGTCTATAGTGATTGTGAGAGCTATGAAACGGCGCTTAGGAGTGCGCTTAGAGAGAGCCCTGATGTTATTTTGGTAGGCGAGATGAGAGATACTGAGACTATAGATGTTGCGATGACGGCAGCAGAAACAGGGCAATTACTATTCTCCAGTCTACATACTACCGGAGCTGCCAATACCATCGACAGAGTAATTGATGCATTCCCGGCAGAGCAGCAGAGACAGATCAGACTACAGATGTCCATGCAGCTTATGGCGGTAGTCAGCCAACAGTTGGTACCGGATATGAGCGGCAAGCTGATCCCTGTATTTGAGATAATGCATGTCAATACGGCGATCAGAAACCTTATCCGTGAGAGCAAGACGCATCAGATCGATGCGGCTATTGAGGCAGGGTCTTCTGTCGGTATGAGAACTATGGATGATGCTCTGGTTCAGCTATATAGAAATGGTAAGATATCCAAGGATACAGCCTTCACATATTGTCTACATCATGATTCCATGGCTCGAAAGTTAGGCAATTAACGATTTCACAAAAAAAGTCCCATTGTTTATATATTTTCACTGCAAATAAATGAAGATATAAAAACAATGGGACTTTTAAATTATTTAATAATGCTTTGGATCAAATCTTCTCCAGATTTTAACCAGCCATCCGCTCCAGCGACCATAGCAGATAGGATACATAGCAAGCGCCAGTAAAAGACCTGCGCTGGCATCGATGACGGAATGCTGCTTTAAAAATAGAGTTGACAGGATGATAAGAACCGTAAACACAAAAGAAAAACGCTTGTATATAGGATTGGTCTTAAACTTGTCACATCGACACATACCATGATGTATAACTACGGAGTTAAATACATGAATACTAGGAAAAACATTGGTAGGTGTATCAATGAAATACAGATCTGACACTAACTGAGTCAGAAAATTATGCCGTGGAAATACCTTTGGACGAAGATCCAGCATATTGGGATATGCATATGAAATTATAATAAATAATGTCATTCCAAAGAAAAGAGCAGTAGCCATATGATAAAAATCACGGCCATTTTTTTGGAAAATAGTGAAGACCAGACCAAAAGTCATATAAACAAACCAACCAAAATATGGAATTATGAAGACTTCACAAAAGGGAATCATGTCATCGATAGGACAATGGATAACATGATAACTATGCTCGCTACTGCGTTCTAGCAGAGTGAAGCATAGTAAATATAGGGGTGTGTATAGCATAAGCAGGAAACGCCTGCCGTTCTGATGCATAAATTTGAATACATTTAATATTTTTCTCATGACATAAAAGATTATATATATTTAGAGCTTAGGTTACAACTTTTTTCGAAAAATAAAAAAATGCACACACATTTTGCATATATTTGTAATTCTTTACATTTGACACTTTTGTCTTTTCCTATATAATGATGAAAGGGTTCGGAGCCTTTTTATTTTGCTGTTATTTTTTGAAAATAAAAATACTTTTGCCTGTATATTTTATGTTGCTACGCTTTAATGGCTTGATGTCGATAAATGTTTGGTAATAAGAACTAAGAAAACGATTCAGAAAAATGAAAAAAAGAGGATGGAATGAAGGATGATTTTACCAAGGATCTCGATGAGGATATCCTTGAAGATCTAGAAGAATTAACTGATGATGATCAGGACTATTCAAAAGTACCTGGTAGAAATGTTTTAGATAAGAAAAAAAAGAAGAAAACGATTATAGTCTGTTGTAGTATAGTGTCACTGTTTTTGGTGATATACCTAGGTCTATCGGTTTTCTTTGAATCACATTTTTATTTAAGAAGTATGATAAACGGTGTATCCAGTTCAGGCGCTACAGCCAGTACTGTAATGGATAGGATATCAGCCAAGGCAGGTGATTATTCACTGACAATTAAAAGCGAGAAGGTATCAGATGATCTGATCAAACCTTCGGATATTGATATGAAGGTCGCCAACAGTAAGGCATCTTTCCAAAAAATATTGGATGACCAGAACGGATTTAAATGGGTTACAGCACTTTTTAAGCCTGTAAAATATGAAAGTAAGATCGTTGTTAACTATGACAAGGATAAGATGAACGACAAAATATCTAAGCTGTCATCAGTTACCAATCCTAATATCATAAAATCAGCGGATGCTTTTGTGGAGTATTCAAATGGAGAATACAAGATAAGGGACGAAGTATATGGCAATGAAGTCGATCAGGAAAAACTAGCCAAGGTTCTCGATGAAGCAGTTCTCACTATGGAGAAGACAATAGATCTGAAAAAAGAGAAATGCTATATCATGCCGGGATTAAAAGCAGATTCCTCCAAGATGAAGAGTGCTGTGACTGAGCTTAATCAGAGGATCGGCATCAAGTTTGCCTATAATGTAGGCGGGACAATAGAGAAGGTAGATAAAGAGACTCTGGCATCATTTATGAAAGTAGGATCTGATGGTACTATTTCATATAATGACAGTAATATAGCTAATTTTGTCCTGGAAATGACTAAAAAATATAATACGGCAGGTAAACCCAAGACTCTAGCTACATCATATGGTGCAACTGTTACCGTTCCCGGTGGCTCATACGGCTGGAAGATCGATAGGTCCAAGGAAGCAGCCAAGATCAAATCTGATCTCTCTGCAAAAAAAGATGTAGAACGTGATTTTGAATATTCACAGACAGCCAACTCCAGAGGAGCGAATGACTATGGAAATAGCTATATCGAGGTAAATAGAACTGCACAGCATTTATATGTATATAAAGATGGTGCCCAGATAATTTCATCAGATGTGGTTACAGGTAATATCAATAAAGGTCATGAGACTCATGTAGGATCCTATCTTATAGCATATAAGGACAAGGACGCTACGCTTAAGGGAGAGGATTATGAATCCAATGTTTCATATTGGATGCCATTCCATGCCGGTGAGGGACTCCACGACGCTACATGGCAACCGTCATTTGGTGGAACCTACTACAAAGTGAGAGGTTCTCATGGTTGTGTCAACCTTTCGTTAAGTGTTGCGAGAGATTTGTTTAATAGTGTAACGGCCGGATATCCGGTACTTGTCTATGATCTGCCTGGAACAGAGAACAATGCTCCCAATGTCAGGGATGCTGAGAGCTTTGTCAATTCACTGAATGGTCTTGGCCCTATAACATCATTAAGTCAGGAAGCTACAGTAGTAAATCTTAGAAAAGCATATACCAAGCTTACACCAGAGGCTCAGGGCATGGTGACCAACTACAATATCCTGACCCAGGCGGAAGCATCAATAGCAGCTCTTAAGGCTGCAGCGGGTATTGCCTGAGGAGAAAAATATGTCACTTTGGGAAGCAAATGTAAGAGATGTAGAACCTTATGTACCTGGCGAACAGCCTAAAATGACTTCTGTCATTAAGCTTAATACCAATGAGAATCCTTATCCTCCTTCACCGGAAGTAAGGAAAGTGATCGAGAAATTTGATTACAGTGTTCTCAGAAAATATCCTGATCCGGGAGCAACCATGCTCGTAGATTCTATTTCAGATTTATATGGTGTGGAACCGGAAAACGTATTTGTGGGAGTAGGCTCTGATGACGTGCTTTCTATGTGCTTTTTGACTTTTTTTAATTCCAAGGTTCCGGTGTTGATACCGGATATTTCCTATTCTTTCTATGAAGTATGGGGCAGATGTTATGGAACCAATATAGTAGAGGTTCCGCTAAGAGAAGATTTTACCATTGATAAGGCCGGATTTGACAGGGAATGTAGTGGAATACTGATTCCCAATCCTAATGCGCCTACATCATTGTATGAATCGGTGGATACATTTTCATATTTGGCAGAGAAACATCCTGATGCCGTTGTAATAGTAGATGAAGCCTATATTGATTATGGTGGAGAGAGTGCGCTTCCTCTTACCAAGCGATATGATAATATTCTGGTTGTCAGGACTTTTTCAAAATCCAGATCTCTTGCTGGAAGCAGGATCGGATATGCGATTGGATCTAAAAAGCTTATTGCGGCTCTAAACAGAGTGAAGTTTTCAATTAATTCATATACGATAGATTCTCTTTCAATGGCCATTGGTAAGGCGGCCATTGAGGATAAAAAATATTTTGAAGAGACAGTTGATAAGATTATTAGAACAAGAACAAGAACCAAGAAAGCTCTTGAAGAGCTGGGATTCAGTGTACTTGATTCTAAATCGAATTTCTTGTTTGTCACTCATCCTGAAATGGATGCAGCTGATACCAATAAGGCTCTTAAAGATGCAGGGATATTTGTCAGATACTTTCCTACTGATAGGATCAGAAATTATCTCAGGATCACAATTGGAACGGATGATGAAATGGATATACTTATTAATTTCTTCAAGAAACGATTATTTAATTAACAGGAGAAAAAATGGATTCAATAGCACAAGCATTTTCACAGACGTTGGGACAGTATTTGCCCGCAGAAATTGTTGTATTTATTATATCGATGGTACCTATTTTGGAGTTAAGAGGCGGCCTGCTAGCAGCGAAGCTTTTAGGAGTGTCTCTTATCAAGGCGATTCCTATTTGTATTGTTGGCAATATACTTCCTATCCCATTCATCCTTCTTTTTATCAAAAAGATATTTGCATGGATGAAGAAATTTAAGATATTCAGAGGCATGGTAGAAAAGCTGGAAAACAGAGCGATGAAAAAGAGCGGATCTGTATCTAATGCTGAGTTCATAGGTCTGATGCTTTTTGTAGGCGTACCGCTTCCAGGAACCGGAGCATGGATGGGTTCTCTTGTTGCAGCACTTCTGGAGATGGATTTTAAGAAGGCAATTATGGCAGTGCTTCTGGGAGTTTTCATAGCA
>JAKPAB010000266.1 GCA_029779695.1 Bacillota bacterium
TACCGCGCGTAAATTACATCTAAAATTAATAATACCATCTTTCCAGTCAACTGATATCTTTCCGCCATGCTGACTGGCTACGGACTCTGCCACAGAAAGACCTATTCCATATCCTGACTTACTGTTTTTGTCTACATGATGAGAAGAATCTGCTCTGTAAAATCTTTCGAAAAACCTCTTATAATTCACATCTGCACCGGAAGCATATGAGTTGGAAACTGCAAAATAAACATTTTTCTTATTCCACCCCTGTGACAGTACCACCGTTATATTTCCATGATCATCACAATACTTTATCGCATTATCAATGAGAACCGTAACCAACATCCTGATCTTGCTCGGATCACATGTCAAGCTCACATCCTCCTGAATATTCATGGTTATGGTCTTCTCTTCTCTTTTTATGAGAGCAGCAAACGGATCTATTGTTTCATCTAGGAGCTTGGAAAGTTCAGTTTCCGTCTCATTGTCTGCATTTTGTTC
The DNA here is from genome assembly GCA_029779695.1 of Bacillota bacterium. Classification (GTDB taxonomy): domain Bacteria; phylum Bacillota; class Clostridia; order Lachnospirales; family Lachnospiraceae; genus Lachnocurva. The sequence goes on from JAKPAB010000266.1 coordinate 484, forward strand.
TGACGATCTGGTGATCATTACCAAGTTCTGGATCAGTCCATTCATCCTGTCGATCTGATTCATAATTGATTGGGTCCACTCATTTTGTCCCTGCGTCATCTCTATGAATTCAGTATCCGCTTTAATCACTGCCAGTGGAGTCTTCAGCTCATGACTGGCATTGGTAATAAACTCTTTTTGATGCCTCATGTTTCTGATCTCCGGCATTACAGCCCTAAGAGACGAATATATGATAAGTATCAGAATACAAAAAAGAGAAAGCATGATCACCACAATGGTTATCATGATAAGTCTCATAAAATTATATAGACCTTCTCTATAATTCAGACATATAAGCAACACTCTTCCGTTATCCAGATTCCTTTTTTTGTAAAAGTACTCCCCATATCTTCCGAATTTTTTTGAAATCTTCATTATCTTTTTGGTGATTATGATAGCATCCGAGTCATAAAGTTCTGACAGATTGACCTTATCCAGGTCATATGTAGTATTGGTTTTGGGATCTACCTCGATCTTAAAAAATCTGATTCCCTGAACTGCATCCATAGAGAACGGATGGAATCCCTCTGTTCTCGGATCCTGGTAGAGATTACCAGAAACATATCCATCAGCTATTTTATCTAATGTAGCATAAATCTGAACTCCGTCTATCAAAAAAACAAATACGTTTACAAATACTCCTATCAGTATTGATACGAGAACAAACGATTTCATGGTAGATCTTATGAAATTTTTCCTTAATCTCGATATCTCTGCTCCGCCCATGATTATCTCTCCAAAAGAATGAATTGACCGCCCTTTTCTCCCTTGATCTCTAGCTTAGATGAAATAGAATCCAGCTTTTCCTTGAGATATGAGATATATAACCACACCGTATCAGAATCGGCACTATCGTCATCATCCCATATATGATCCTTGATATAGTCTGTGTCCAGCTCTCTTCCAAAATTATT
>JAKPAB010000284.1 GCA_029779695.1 Bacillota bacterium
ATCTGCAAGAATTGTAGGGGATGTTTTAGGTAAATATCACCCTCATGGAGATGCTTCAGTTTATGATGCGATGGTAAGAATGGCGCAACCATGGAGTTTGCGTTATCCGCAAGTAGATGGTCAAGGTAACTTCGGTTCTATGGACGGAGATCCACCAGCTGCAATGCGTTACACCGAAGCGAGATTAAAGAAAATTTCAGATGAAATTCTTTCTGATTTAGATAAAGAAACGGTAGATTTTCAGAATAACTTTGATGATTCATTAACTGAGCCAAAAGTTCTTCCTACCAAAATTCCTAATCTTTTAGTAAACGGAACTTCGGGGATTGCTGTAGGTATGGCTACCAACATGGCGCCTCACAACTTATCTGAAGCTGTAGATGCTATCTGTGCTTATATTGACAATAGAGAAATCACCATAGATGAATTGATGAAGCATATTATTGCTCCAGATTTCCCAACTGGTGGTATTATTTATGGTTATGAAGGGGTAAGAGATGCTTTCCATACAGGAAGAGGCAGAATTGTGCTTCGTGCTAAAGTAAGTTTTGAGGAAATAGGCAATAGAAATGCGATCATCGTTACCGAAATCCCTTACCAAGTGAATAAAGCAGAAATGATTGCCAGAACTGCAGAATTGGTAAAAGATGAAAAAATTCCTGGAATTTATGAAATCAGAGATGAGTCAGACAGAAACGGTCTTAGAGTAGTTTATGAATTAAAGAATGACGCGATTCCAAATGTTGTTCTTAACTTATTGTATAAATATACTGCTTTACAAACTTCTTTCTCAGTTAACAATATCGCTTTAGTTCATGGTAGACCAGAACAATTAAATCTTAAAGATATTATTCATCATTTCGTAGACCACCGTCACGAAGTGATTGTGAGAAGAACAGAATATGAACTTAGAAAAGCAAAAGAAAGAGCGCATATTTTAGAAGGTTTTATGAAGGTAATTGGTTCGCAAGAATCTCTTGATAAAGCCATTGCCATTATT
>JAKPAB010000085.1 GCA_029779695.1 Bacillota bacterium
CGTTAACAGCAATACGCTTCTAGTAGTAGTGGACACAAATAAGGCCAACTATACGGAATGTCCGGAACTATTGAAGAAATGTAGCAGTATAGTTGTATTTGATCATCATAGACAAGGGGATGGTCAAATAGAAAATCCAACCATTAGTTATATAGAACCATATGCATCAAGTGCTTGTGAAATGATAGCTGAAATGCTTCAGTATTTTTCTGATCAGGTAAGATTGTTTCCCCAGGAAGCTGATTGTATTTATGCAGGAATGCTAATAGATACAAATAATTTTATGACAAAAACAGGAGTCAGAACCTTTGAGGCAGCAGCGTATCTAAGGCGTTCCGGTGCCAGCATGACTAGAGTAAGAATGCTTCTCAGAGAGGATATGGATTCATATAAGGCTCGTGCAGGTGTTGTTCGTGAAGCAGAAGTATATAGAGGAATGTTTGCGATTTCATCATTTCCATCTGATGGCGTTGACAGCCCGACTATAATATGTGCGCAGGCAGCAAATGAACTATTGGACATTGTTGGGATCAAGGCATCATTTGTTCTGACAAATTTTCAGGATAAAGTTTATATAAGTGCTAGATCGATTGATGAAATAGATGTTCAGATGATAATGGAAAAAATTGGTGGCGGAGGTCATCTAAATGTGGCAGGTGCACAGATTAAAGACGCTACAATAGATTCGGCCAAACGAATGTTGGAACAGATACTTGATACCATGATAGATGAAGGAGACATTGTAGAATGAACGTAATACTTTTACAGAATGTTAATAAAGTAGGTAAAAAAGGTGAAGTAGTTAATGTCAGTGATGGTTATGCAAGAAATGCTTTGCTAAAAAAAGGACTGGCCAGAGAAGCTACCAATGCAAATATCAGTGAGATGGAACAGAGAAAAAAACATGACGACAAACTGGCATTGGAAAAATTAGATGCGGCAAAAGCTGAAGCCGAAACCATGAAAAGTTGGAAAATAGAACTTGTCATAAAAACAGGTGAAGGCGGAAGAAGTTTCGGATCTGTTTCAACAAAGCAGATCGCAGATGCGGTAAAAGAGCAGTATGATTTTACGCTGGATAAAAAGAAATTATTGATGGACGAGCCGATAAAAGCAATTGGAGAATATACTGTCAAAGTTAAGCTTCATCCGGAAGTGATCGGAGAACTGAAGATTGAAGTAAGAGAAGCTTAGAGGTTATAAAAATGGACGATAGTATGTTGATGCCCGTTCGAATAATGCCGAATTCTCCTCAGGCTGAACAGTCTGTTATAGGAGCGATGCTTATTGACGGAGGCACCATTCCTGTATGTGAAGCGATTCTTATTAAAGATGACTTTTATAATCAGATATATGGAGCATATTTTGAAGCAATAGTAGAATTATTTAATGCAGGAAAACCTGTAGATCCTATTGTTTTAAGTGATAAACTTCAGGAGAAGAAGATCGCACCAGAGAATACAACGGTGCAATTTATTAATGCACTTATAGACTCTGTGCCATTAAGTATTAACACAGAAGAATATGCGACGATAGTTAAGGAGAAAGCCCTTCTTAGACAGATTATTCATGTTAATCAGGATATTGAAAATGAATGCTTTGAGGGAAAACAATCTACAGAAAACATCCTAGAAAAAACAGAACACGATATTTTTGGTCTTGTTCAAAAAAAAGGTGCAAAGGATTTTGTGCCGATCAAGGATGTGGTTGGAAATGCACTTGATGCCATTAGAAAGGCATCTATGAATAGTGGGCCCATTACAGGAGTTCCCACAGGATTTATAGATCTAGATACCAAGACAGCAGGACTCCAGCCATCAGATCTGATACTTCTTGCAGCGCGTCCTTCAATGGGAAAAACAGCGCTTGCACTTAACATTGCGGAAAATGTAGCATTTAAAGAAAATAGAAGTATGGTAATTTTTTCTTTGGAAATGTCAAAGGAGCAGCTGATCAACAGAATGTTCTCTCTAGAGTCTGGAATAGAAGCGGAGAAGCTTAGAACAGGAACATTAAAGGACGATGAATGGATACAGCTTATGGAAGCTGCTTCTGTAATCGGAAAATCAAAGCTCCTAATAGATGATACTCCTTCTATCAGCATTGGAGAACTTCGAAGTAAATGTCGTAAGTTTAAGCTGGAACATGAGGATATGTCAATGATCATGATCGATTACCTGCAGTTGATGTCCGGATCAGGTCGCTCGGAGTCTAGACAGTTGGAAATTGCTGAAATATCAAGATCGTTGAAAGCTTTAGCAAGAGAGTTAAAGGTTCCGGTAGTGGCTCTTTCACAGCTTAGCCGAGAGGTGGAAAAAAGAGAAAATAAACGTCCTATGATGTCCGATCTTCGAGATTCGGGAGCAATAGAACAGGATGCCGATGTTGTAATGTTTATATATAGAGATGATTATTATAATAAGGATAGTGAAAAGAAAGGCATTGCAGAAGTAATTATAGCGAAACAACGTAATGGTCCTATTGGAACAGTAGATCTCGCTTGGTTGCCAGAGAGAACGAAGTTTGGAAACAGGCAACATGAGAAAAGGTTTGATTAGAAATATAAAAATAAAAATCTCCGACAGTATTCTGTCGGAGATTTTTTGCGTTGATAAATCAGCCCTGGTCAATTGCACCTGTAGGGCATACACCTGCGCATGTACCGCAATCAATGCAAGCGTTGGGATCGATCTCATACTGAGTATCTCCCTGAGAAATAGCGCCAACAGGGCACTCAGGCTCGCATGTACCGCAGCTTACACAGCTGTCAGAAATTACATATGCCATATTATTTCCTCCTTCTACATATAAACAATATCGTAGATAAAAATAACTTTATCGTACATAAAGACAAAAAACAAGTCTTTTCTGCATAAAAGATTGGGCATGCTTGATCATTGCAACTTCAAAAGTGTATCCAATGCAGTCTTAGAAATAAGTACTTCGCCATGTTCTCGAAGGGATGCAAGAAAGGATTTCTCGGATAAAATTGCAGTTCCATAGTCGGATACAATATTGCAGATATTATTGAATTCAGCAGGCTTGATCTTGCCTGGTCGAAGGACTAGATATAGTGCTGGATAATCAATAAGTTTACATAGTGAACTGTCACCATGAAAATTCGTTGATAAAACTCCAGCAAGACTTATACAATCATCAAGAGACTTAAAGCGAAATGTTTTTGATATACTTGAAAAATCTGAAAAAGACTCTTTGCCAGTATGTATTTTTTTCTTGTCTCTTAGACTCCGATACATGTCCAAAACCTCACGGGCATTGGATGTAACATGTGGTTCATCATCGGAAAATCCAGAAGGAACAGACACTTCAGTCCGTGAAAAGGTAGAGTATCTGGTGTCAATTGCATCTGAAAAAGGATCTTTTGTAAAAGTAATATCAAGAGATCCGTCTGCCATTGGGACAGCGTCTATTGTAAGCGTATCGTCTTCCTGCTTGAAATCATATCTATTACTAGAAATCGACAGAAGCTCACTTATCAGTTTTTTTGATGGAATAGATCCATAGGAAAGATCGGAAAGCGTAAGATTACGATTTTTCAAATCTTCATCTGTTAATACAAAGTGCATTTTCGAATCACTGATTTTTTCTATTTTCATAACATAAACCTCGATTTTTAAAATATTAATACACCATTATAAATCAATAATGGAAAATATGTAAAGAAAATAATTATAAAATATATATAAAAAAACAACTTAAAAATAAGCGAAAAAGCTAGATGAAATCTAGTTAAAGTCGTTAAAAAGAAACAATATATGAATTTATTTAAAATCCATTGAAATCAATTAAAGCGATGTGTTATAAGTTTTACACTTGATTAGTCTTAATATACCACAAAGCGATTTAAATGACGAAAAAGAATAAAATCCGGCGAAACATTAACAGAATAAGAATTAGAATTTATGGGGAACAACAAGGCTATGCCGGGTATACAAATAGGAGGTGAGGGGTTTACAAAAAGGGCCTGTAGATCTAAATTAAAAATTGTAGCTTTTGCGGAGATGATTTTTTGTCTGTAAAGGATCTATAGGTTGATAAATACCCTGTAGTCTGATGGAGAAAACAGGCTACAGGATATTTTATATATAGAAAAGACCTTAAGTTAAGAAAAAAAGTTGTTGATAACTTGCCATTATAAAGGGAATAATGTGGATTTGTTACGATATTTATTTATAGTATGTTATAATAACTCGGATTACATTCGGAGGGATTATGGAAAACAAAAAAACTAACAATAAATCTAAAAATACTAATTTTATGCTAATAGCTGTATCAGTTACAATTCTCATTTTTGCAGGAGCTTTTCTCACTGTACGAAGGTATGCTCCGTCCAATGAGAGAATGAAGCTTACAGATTTCTTTATAATAAAAAATGAAAATGAGGCAGCAGTTATTGTAAATGGTGAATACTATGAATCACAGGAGACCCCGTATTCTGTTATAGAATCCGGAAAGTACTATCTGTCCTGCGATTTTGTCAAAAAGAATATAGACGATGGTTATGTATATGACAGTACAGAAAAGGTGCTTAGATATACTACTGATAAGAATGTCATAAGTGCTAATGCAGGAGAAAATACATATACAGTTGATAAGGAAGCTAAAGCGTCAGATGTTATCCCGGTTATTGATATTGGTGGTAAAGCGTATCTGTCAGCAGACTGGATTAAAAATTATACTGATTTTAAATATAAGACAGAAAAGAACCCGAACAGAATAATTGTTGAAAAAGCGGGATGGAACAGGAAAGTAGCTACTGTAGATAAGGATACTCAGATAAGAAGGCATGGAGGAGTAAAGAGTAAGATACTTTCTGATATTAAAAAAGGGCAAAAAGTTATTATTCTTGAGGATTATACAAAATGGACAGAGGTTCTGACAGATGATGGCGTTATAGGATGCATACAGGATCGAAGAATATCTGATACTAAGGAGCAAAAGACGAAAGCTACTCTTGCTAAAAGGGAATATAAGCATAAGAAAATAGATGGAAAAGTTGCAATGACCTGGCATCAGGTCACTAGTGCATCAGCGAATAGTTCAATAGATTCGGTACTTAAGGAAGTTAGTGGTGTGAATGTTATTTCTCCCACATGGTTTTATATAAACGATAATCAAGGCAATATTGCTAACAGGTCCAGCCTGGATTATGTCAACAAGTGTCACGCTAAGGGTATCAAAGTGTGGGGGCTTATAAGTAATCTCGAGAATAAGGATGTTGATACTACGTCAGTACTTAACACCACATCAGCACGTGATAATTTAATCAATCAGACGGTGGCTGCAGCTATTGCTTTGAATATAGATGGAATAAATGTTGATCTTGAGGCTATTTCGGGTAAATCCAAGAGCGGATATCTTGAATTTATCAGAGAGTTATCGCTAAAATGTGAAAAGAATGATTTGTTTTTATCGGTAGATAATTATGTTCCTTCTGAGTATACAGCGTTTTATGGACGAAAAGTTCAGGCGAATTATGCAGACTATGTGGTTGTTATGGCATATGATGAACATTTTAGTGGTTCGAAAGAGGCTGGTTCAGTTTCATCGATTGGATTTGTTAAAAAGGGAGTCTCAGAGACGCTAAAGGAAGTTCCATCTAATCAGCTGATACTAGGACTACCATTTTACACAAGACTGTGGTGCACAGAGGGCGAGACCGTGACAAGCAAGGCGCTAGGAATGGACGATGCCAGAAAAAATCTGAATGATAATGGTGCAGATATTAAATGGAATTCCGAGTATGGACAGAATTATGGAGAATATGAATCTCAGGGCAAGCTCTATCAGTGTTGGTTAGAGGATGCAGAATCTCTTGGAGATAAGCTTCAGCTGGTAAAAGATCATTCATTAGCCGGAGTGTCATTCTGGAAAATTGGATTTGAGTCATCTGAGATCTGGGGATTGTTAGGAAAATATTTAAATTAAGAATACTATCTGTAGATATTTGGACAGATAAGATATTGCTAAAGAAATAGATAGAGGCAGTAAATTGCAGACAAAAAGAATAAAATTAGATGTAAATGATTCAAATGGTTGGGATATGACAGAAGCGATCGAGATAATCAGGGGTGGTGGATTGGTAGCTTTCCCAACAGAAACAGTTTATGGATTGGGAGGAGATGCTAAAAATCCAGAGGCTTCAAAAAAAATATATGAAGCTAAGGGAAGACCATCAGACAATCCATTGATCGTGCATATACATGATTTTAGTGAACTAGAAGAAATTGCAATTGAAGTTCCAGAAGATGCCAGGGTGTTAAATCAGGCGTTTTGGCCGGGACCGCTTACAATGATCGTAAAAAAGAATGAAGTTATACCACTTACAACTACTGGTGGATTAGACACTGTTGCAGTAAGAATGCCAAGCCACCCTATTGCCAGGACATTTCTCACAAAAAGCAATGTAATGATTGCTGCGCCCAGTGCAAATACTTCAGGAAGACCATCTCCTACAGTGGCAGATCATGTATGGGAGGATCTAAATGGAAAAATTGATTGTCTGATAGATGGTGGATCATCTGATATTGGACTTGAGTCTACAATTGTTGATCTTTCTGAGGGAACTCCAACGATCCTACGTCCAGGTTTTATAAATAAGGAGATGCTAGAGAAAGCTCTAGGAAAAGAAGTACGGATAGATCCGGGAATATTGGATCAGAATGCTGGAAAGAATATCAGACCGAAAGCGCCTGGAATGAGGTACAAGCATTATGCACCTAAGGGTAATCTGATCATTGTTGAAGGACAGGAAGATAAGGTTGTATCAGAAATTAATAAGTTGGAAAAAGAGGCAAAAAAAGAGGGCAAAAAAACAGGAATTATTTTCGTAAACGAGGATAAGGACAAATATAATGCCGATATTTTGTTTGCAATCGGAAATAGAGACGATGAAGATTCTATTGCCAGGAACTTATACGCAATATTAAGGGAATGCGATAGTAAAGGAATAGATGCGATTTTTTCGGAGAGCTTTAATACCCCAAGAATAGGCCAGGCAATAATGAACAGGCTGTTAAAAGCAGCAGGACATCAGGTGATTAATATTGAATAATATTAAAAATATTAGAAGAATAATATTTGTCGATGGACATGACATTAACAGAGCCCCAATGGCTGTTGCCATAATGATGGATGAGTTGGATAAAATGCATAAAACACTGCCGATGGAAATACTTAGTAGAGGAATTCTTGTGCAATTTTCAGAGCCATTAAATCAAAAGGCAGAAGCGGTAATGGCGAGTAATGGAATAGTCATAAATGATTTTTTCTCGAAGAAACTTGATAATGGAGAGATAACAGATAAGACGCTTATTTTGGCGGTGGATGAAAAAAGAAAGGACTATATTCTCGAAAATTATTCATCTGCTAATTCAGATAACACGTTTGTTTTGGCGTATTATGTAGGGGAAGAGCTTGAAACACTTAATCCTTACGGAGAGCCGCTTCATACATATGGTCTTTGTTTTGAAGCACTTCGTGAAACAGTGAGAAAGCTCATAAATCTCTTGGAAGGAGTATAAAATGGGCGAAAAAAGAGAAGATCATATATCATGGGATGAATATTTTATGGGAGTTGCTTATCTGTCAGGTATGAGATCAAAAGATCCTAATACTCAGGTGGGTGCTTGTATAGTTAGTACAGACAACAAGATCTTGTCAATGGGCTATAATGGATTTCCAAGAGGATGCTCTGATGATGCATTTCCATGGAACAGAGATGGTGATCCGGGAAAAAACAAATATTTTTATTCTACCCATAGTGAACTAAACGCAATACTTAATTATAGAGGTGGATCATTAGAACAGACAAAAATGTATGTATCACTTTTCCCATGTAACGAATGTGCCAAAGCAATCATTCAATCTGGAATAAGGGAAATAATATATGGAAGCGATAAATACAAGGATACACCAGCTGTAATCGCATCAAAAAAGATGTTGGATTCCGCAGGTGTGATATACAGATTGTATAATTGTACAGGGCGAGAAATTAAAATAACCTTGTAAAGATTCATAAAGTACGTTATGGTTAAATAGTAAGCTGGTTTTGGGAAGCATATAATTTTTGGTAGGTCGTAGGGGATATGTGATTTCTTACATTAAATTACTATCTTAATGGTATGGCTCTTGGAATCAGTATTATTTTTATAATCATATAAATTGTTAAGTCGTCTTAACATCTTTAGACAGGGGGTCAAATGATCGAAGAAACCATCTCTGCAGTTAAAGACGCAGAGGAAAAGGCGAGAGCAAGCGTGCTTGAAGCCAAGGAACAGGCTAAGCGGACAGATGAGAACACAGAGCTTGTCATAAAAGATTTAAAATCTGAAGCAAAAGTGAAGGATAAAGAGCTTTATGACGATGCGATGGAAGCGGCAGAAAAACAAGGTCAACATATCTTGTCGGAATCAGATGGAAGATCAATAGTGGCGAAACAAGCGTTGATTGATGAGGCAAAGCCAAAATATGAAGCGATTGTCGCAGTGGTTATTGATTCACTTCTGAATACTGGGAGGTAGACTGAATGGCAGTTGTCGAGATGAAGAAGCTCTCTGTGTGTGCGCTAAAGCGGCATCGCAAAGACATTTTAGAAGCGCTTCAGTCTATGGGCGCCATGGAAATCAGAATTAACGACATAGACGATGAAGATCTCCATAATATGGAGACGGACAGTTCAAGAAAACAATTCGATAAAACGGCCGATGCTTTTGATAAAGCATTGAAGGCAATCTCTGAGCTTGTTTCTGATAAAGACAAGCAAACAATGTTTGAAGGACTTAAAACAGTTTCGCGTGCGGAATACAACAATGTAATCGAAAACAGGGATTCTCTTGTAAGAGATTCCCATCAAGTACTAAAACTCCAAAAAGAAAGAATAGAAGCAGAAGCGCAGATTCAGAAGAGTAAGGCACAAATAGAGTCTTTTATTCCATGGATTGAGCTCGGAATTCCGCTGAATACAACAGAGACAAAAGAAACGGCAGTATTTATAGGAAGTGTTCCGGGTGCAGTAGATGAAGCTACTATAACATCAAGTGTCATAAAGGATGTTCAAGAGCCTATTCCTATTACAGTAGAATTAATCTCTTCAGGTAATGAAGCTACATGTGTTGTAGTTATGTGTGTAAAAAGATTAAAAGATCAGGTTGAATCGAATCTAAGAAATATTGGATTTTCAAGACCTGCAGCTTTGATCAGTATTACACCAGATGAAGAAACAAAAAGGCTGAATGATGACATTGAAAAAGAGATGCAAGTCATCAGTAATGTGAACAAGAAGATAGAGAGCTTTGCCTCGGAGAGGAAGAACTTCAAAATCGCTTGTGATTATTACAGAACGAGAGCAGAGAAGTATCGTGTTCTTGGTACACTTCCTCAGACTGAGCATGCTTTTTTTCTCGAAGGATGGGTTACAAAATCAAGTGCACCAAAGATAGAAAAGTTACTGATAGAAAAGTTCGATGCTTTGGTTGAAACAGAAGAAAAAGGACCTGACGAAGAAGAGCCTACTGTTTTGAAAAACAATGCTTTCTCAAGGAATGTTGAAGGAGTTTTGGCATCTTATGGATTACCGCAACACGGAAAAATAGACCCAACGGTTATTATGTCTTTTTTCTACGTTGTTTTCTTTGGAATGATGCTTTCTGATGCAGGATATGGCGTAGTGATAACAATTGCATGTTTCTTGATTTTAAGTAAGCATAAAACAATGGAAGCAGGACTAAAGAAGATGATTAGGCTCTTCTTAGGGTGCGGTATATCAACTATATTCTGGGGATTTATGTATGGTGGATTCTTTGGTAATGCTATAGATACAATTGCTAAGACATTTTTTGGCTACAAGGGCGGAGCCATACTTAAACCGATATGGTTTGAACCGGTAGCAAACCCAATGAAGCTACTTATCTGGTGTATGCTTTTCGGAGTTATACATTTGTATTTTGGTCTTGGAATAAAGGGAGCACAGCTTCTAAAGGATCATGATATAATTGGGTTTATAAGCGATGTTGTTTCATGGTATATGCTTCTTACGGGACTTATATTTATACTGCTTCCATCGGAAATGTTTGTTGGAATCTCAGGAATGAAGTTTGATTTTCCGGCAGCTGTAGCACCGATGGCAAAATATTCAGCAATAGTTGGGGCGCTTATAATTCTTGTGATGAGCGGAAGATCAAATAAGAATTTCGCAATAAGAATTGCGCTTGGTGCTTATGATATTTATGGAATAACAGGCTGGTTGTCAGATGTTTTATCATATTCTAGACTTCTTGCATTGGGACTAGCAACCGGAGTAATTGCCAACGTTATTAATATGATGGCAAGTATGGTCGGTGGCGGATTTATCGGAGCGATAATATTTGTTATCGTATTTATACTGGGACATACGCTAAACATTGGAATCAATGCACTTGGCGCTTATGTACATACAAATCGTCTGCAGTATGTAGAGTTTTTTGGAAAATTCTATGACGGAGGCGGAATTTCATTCAAACCTTTTAAGGCGACAAATAAATACACAGAAATTAAGGAGGATATTTAATTATGAGCATGGGTATGGTTTGGGCACTACTCGGAGCAGCACTTGCAACAGCATTGGCTGGAATTGGAAGTGCATGGGGTGTAGGAATTGCAGGTCAGGCAGCAGCAGGAGTTACAGCAGAGGATCCGGATCAGTTTGCTAAGGTTCTTCTTCTTCAGCTTCTTCCAGGTACACAGGGTATCTATGGACTGTTGGTTACTTTTATTACATTGTCACAGATTGGAATTCTTGGCGGAACTCCAATAACAGATACTAAGGTTGGTATGATGTACTTTGCTGCATGCATACCTATTGGAGTTGTTGGTCTTATTTCTGCATATCATCAGGGCAAGACATCAGTTGCATCAATTGGAATTGTTGCAAAGAGACCCGATCAGTTCGGTAAAGCAATGCTTTTCCCTGCAATGGTTGAGACTTACGCCATTTTGGCACTTCTTATCTCAATTCTAGCAGTAACTAATATTCGCTGATGAATAAGGAGTGATTATCAATGGCAGGAGTACAGAATATAACAGATGAAATCCTGCAGGACGCGCGCACGCAGTGCGAAAAAATAAATAAAGAGGCTGAAGAGAATAAAAATAATCTTATTTCTAAAGCCAATGAAGAAATATCTGCTTTGTCAGATAAGGCTAGAGCAAAGGCAAAGGCTGATTCTGAAAAATACATTGAGAAAATAACGTCTCAAGCCAATACAAATGAGAGACGAGCTATTCTTGATGCAAAAGCATATGTCATCAAAGACATACTGGACATAGCTTATGAGAAAATAATGTCTCAGAGCGACAGCGATTATTTCTCCATGATTTACAGTCTTGTAGGTAAGACTTGTTACTCAGAGGATGGTGAGATACTAATTTCTGACAGTGACAGGAAGAGACTTCCCGGTGATTTTGAGACTAAGGTTAATGCCGAAGCCGAAAAAAAGGGTGGAAGTTTAAAACTTTCAAGTAAAAATGCTGATATTGATGGCGGATTTATTTTGAAGTATGGTGGTATTGATGAGAATTGTTCAATAAAATCAATTTTTAATGAAAAGCATACAGATATGCAGGATCTTGTGTATAACATGCTTTGGTCTAAGGAGTAAGCGATGGGAGAAAATTACGTATTTGCTGTCGCCAGGATCCGGGTCTTGGAAAAGTCATTGTTAAGTGACGCTGACATCATACAGATGGCAGGAATGAAGGATGAGGATGGAGTTGTATCTTTCCTTCTGGACAAGGGCTGGGGCGACGAAAACAGCGGACGTGATCCTCTGAAGATTCTTGCTGCTGAAAGTGCCAAGGTCAATAAACTTATAAGATCTCTTGGAGTTGGAGATGATGTGATGGATGTTTTGGCATTTCCACAGGTTTTCCACAATCTGAAAGCAGCTGTCAAGGAAGTCGGAGACGAAGGCGTGATTTCTGCAGCTTATTATGAGCACAGAGTCTATGATAGAAAATTTTTTACAGATATACTAAAAGATAAAAATTTTAAAGATTTGCCGGAATCTATGAAACAGGCAGCAGAGAATGCATTGACAGTAATGCTTCAGAACCACGATGGTCAGAAAAGTGATGTGATTATCGACAGAGCTTGCTTGGACTGTATGAAAAAGGCGGCAGAGCAGTCGAAATATCCTATTATAAAGAATTATCTTGAAAAAACGATTGCAGTTACAGATGTTAAGATTGCAGTTCGTGGAGCCAGGACAGGAAAGACTTATGATTTTATAAGAGAGGCCTTGGCACCTAGCAGATTTTTTGATAAGGATACATTGGCAAAAGCAGCTTCAGAGAATGAAGAAGCACTTATATCGTATATGTCAGACCATGAAATGTCAGAAGCCGGAGAAGCGCTTAAGGTGTCTATTACGGAGTTTGAAAAATGGTGTGATAATAGTGTGATTGCTTCTATTCGTCCTGAAAAAACAAATCCATTTACTATCGGACCGGTTATTGCATATTATCTTGGAAGAGAAAATGAGATCAAAACGGTAAGAGTTTTATTGACCGCCAAGAAGAATGGATTCTCAGAGGATGCAATTAAGGAAAGGGCAAGGCAGATGTATGGATAAGATAGCGGTAGTAGGAGATAGAGATAGTATCTATGGTTTCGCCGCTCTCGGACTGGACATTTTTCCCGAAACCGGTGATTTAGAAGAGGATAAAATCCTTTTTAAAAAACTATGTTCTCGTGACTACGGCATCATCTATGTCACAGAGGCATTTAACAAAAAAATCAAAAGTGAAATATCAGAATATGAAAACCAGGTTTTCCCTGCAATAATTCAGATTCCGGGAATCAGCGGTAATACCGGTGAAGGAGTCCTAGGAGTAAAGAGATCGGTGGAGAAGGCAGTAGGCAGTGATATTCTGTTTGGAAATGAGTGAGGAGGAACGAAGCCTTGAGTACAGGTGTAATTAAAAAAGTCGCAGGACCGCTTGTAATTGCTTCGGGCATGCGTGATGCAAACATGTTCGATGTTGTAAGAGTAAGCTCCGAAAGACTAATTGGAGAAATAATTGAAATACATGGTGACGAGGCCTCCATTCAGGTATACGAAGAGACTTCAGGACTTGGACCGGGAGAACCGGTCGAGTCAATGGAAGTACCCCTTTCTGTAGATCTTGGACCGGGACTTATCGGATCTATATATGACGGTATTCAGAGACCGCTTAATAAGATTCTAGAGAAAACAGGAACAGATCGATTAACGCGAGGAGTTGAAGTTCCTTCTCTTGATGAGGATAAAAAGTGGGATTTTTTAGCAAAGGTAGCTGTAGGAGATGAAATCCAGGCAGGAGATGTTCTCGGAACCGTTCAAGAAACATCTGTTGTAGAACAGAAGATAATGGTTCCTTTTGGAGTATCAGGTAAGATAAAATCCATTAATTCAGGATCATTTACTATTCGCGAGACAATAGCAGTAGTTGAGACCAGGGATGGAGATAAGGACGTTACATTGTCACAAAAATGGCCAGTAAGACGTGGTCGTCCATATTCTAAAAAGCTTGCACCGGATAAACCTTTGATTACAGGACAGCGTGTAATTGACGGATTTTTCCCCATAGCCAAGGGTGGTGTCGCAGCTGTTCCGGGACCATTTGGTTCAGGGAAAACAGTTATTCAGCATCAGCTGGCAAAATGGGCAGAGGCTGATATAGTTGTATATATCGGATGCGGTGAGCGTGGAAATGAGATGACAGATGTTCTTAATGAATTTCCTGAGCTTAAGGATCCGAAAACAGGTGAGTCATTGATGCAGCGAACAGTTCTGATCGCCAATACATCAGATATGCCTGTTGCAGCCCGTGAAGCATCAATTTATACAGGAATTACAATTGCAGAATATTTTAGAGATATGGGATATTCAGTTGCTCTTATGGCAGATTCAACATCACGTTGGGCAGAGGCTCTTCGAGAGATGTCAGGTCGTCTGGAAGAGATGCCAGGCGAGGAAGGTTACCCTGCTTATCTGTCATCACGTCTTGCACAGTTTTATGAGAGAGCAGGACGCGTTATTTCTCTTGGAAAAGAAGGAAGAGAAGGATATCTGTCAGTTATTGGAGCAGTATCTCCTCCGGGTGGTGATATTTCAGAGCCAGTATCTCAGGCAACCCTTCGTATTGTAAAGGTTTTCTGGAAGCTGGATGCAGATCTTGCATATCAGAGACATTTCCCTGCGATTAACTGGCTGTCATCTTATAGTTTGTATCTTGATACACTTGAGACATGGTTCAATTCCAACGTTAATGAGGAATGGATGGCTACACGTCAGAACCTGATGACACTTCTACAGGAAGAAGCTTCACTTAATGAAATCGTTAAGATGGTAGGTATGGATGCACTTTCACCTCAGGATCGTCTAAAGATGGAAGCTGCTAGATCTATCCGTGAGGATTTCCTACATCAGAACTCTTTTGATGAGATAGATACTTATACTTCTATCAATAAGCAGTTCAGAATGATGAAGCTGGTATATGCGTTTTATGAAGAAGGCGCCAAGGCCCTTAGTGAAGGGGTTAAAATCGACGATCTTGTTAAACTAAGTGTAAGAGAGCAGATCGGACGTTTTAAGTATACTGCTGAGGATAAGGTAGAAGACCAGTATAAGATTGTAAATGATGAATTGATTCATGCAATTTCAGATCTGAAGAGAAAGGAGGACTAAGGCATGGCAAAAGAATATCGTACTATCCAAGAAGTAGCCGGTCCTCTGATGCTAGTCAGAGGAGTAGAAGATGTAACCTATAACGAGCTTGGCGAAATTGAGCTTGCAAATGGAGAGGTCAGAAGATGTAAGGTTCTCGAAATTGACGGAGGCAATGCTCTTGTTCAGTTGTTCGAAGATGCTACAGGAATCAATCTTTCAAACAGTAAAGTTCGCTTCTTTGGGAAAGCAATGGAGCTTGGTGTATCAGAAGATATGCTGGGGCGAGTTTTCGATGGTATCGGAAATGCTATTGATGATGGACCAGAGATAATCCCAGAGAAAAGAATGGATATCAACGGACTTCCTATGAATCCCGCAGCACGTGAATATCCCTCTGAGTTTATTCAGACAGGTATATCTGCAATTGATGGACTTAATACATTGGTTCGTGGACAGAAACTTCCTATTTTCTCAGCATCAGGACTTCCTCATGCCAGACTTGCAGCACAGATTGCAAGACAGGCCAAGGTTAGAGGAACAGATGAGAACTTCGCCGTTGTATTTGCAGCAATGGGTATTACATTTGAAGAGGCTGATTTCTTTGAGCAGTCATTTAGAGAGAGCGGAGCACTTGATAGAACTGTACTTTTCATCAACTTGGCTAACGACCCAGCTGTTGAGCGTATATCAACACCGCGTATGGCTCTCACTGCGGCTGAATACCTTGCATTCGAAAAGAATATGCATGTACTTGTAATTCTTACTGATATTACAAATTACGCAGATGCTCTTCGAGAGGTTTCGGCAGCACGTAAGGAAGTTCCAGGTCGTCGTGGATATCCAGGATATATGTATACAGATCTTGCTACACTTTATGAGAGAGCCGGTCGTATCAGAGGTAAGAAGGGTTCAATAACAATGATTCCTATTCTTACAATGCCTGAGGATGATAAGACCCATCCTATCCCGGATCTTACAGGATATATTACAGAGGGTCAGATCATACTTAGCCGTGAACTCTATCAGAAGGGTATTACTCCGCCAATAGATGTTCTTCCTTCTCTTTCCCGTCTTAAGGATAAGGGAATTGGCGCTGGTAAGACAAGAAAAGATCATGCAGCAACAATGAATCAGCTCTTTGCGGCATATGCAAGAGGAAAAGATGCCAAGGAACTTATGGTTATTCTTGGAGAGGCAGCACTGACCGAGATAGACTTGATTTATGCTAAGTTTGCAGATGAATTTGAGAAAAAATATGTATCTCAGGGTTATGATGCAGACAGAAGTATAGAAGATACTCTGGAAATTGGATGGGATCTGCTTAGAATCCTTCCAAGATCTGAGCTGAAGCGTATTTCTGATGAGATGTTGGATGAATACTACGATAAGTAGATTTTGTAGAAGGATGTATATATGGCACAAGCACAGATAAATCCTACGCGTATGGAACTTACGCGTTTAAAGAAAAAGCTTGCAACAGCCGTAAGAGGACATCGTCTCCTGAAGGATAAACGAGATGAACTGATGCGCCAGTTCTTGGACATAGCTAGGGAAAATATGGAACTTCGTATAAAAGTCGAAGCTGGTCTCAAGAATGCAAATCGTGAATTCGTTTTAGCCAGAAGCGGAATGGACGATCAGACGCTTAATGAAGCATTGATGGCTCCTAAGCAGGAAATCTATCTAAGTCGGGATACTAAGAATGTTATGAGTGTGGATATTCCGGTATTTGATTACACTACCAGAACACCAGATGAAAATGACATGTATTCCTATGGATTTGCCTTTACATCATCAGATCTGGACGGGGCAGTAAGCTCTTTGTCAGAGGTATTCAAAGATATGTTGAAACTAGCAGAGATTGAAAAATCATGTCAGCTACTTTCAACAGAAATTGAGAAAACGAGACGAAGGGTTAATGCTCTAGAACATGTTGTAATACCAGAGACCCGTGAGGGAATCCGATATATCACAATGAAGCTCGATGAAAACGAGCGTTCAACCCAGGTCCGTCTGATGAAAGTCAAGGACATGATGCTTGAACAGGCACACGGCTATAATGATAAGCTAAATGAATCAACTGAATAAATCAATAAATCTCCGACAGTTATCTGCCGGAGATTTTTATATTTCTGTATTTAGATATAAGTTAGATAAGACCATTTTTGTTTAAATAAAAATAAATTAAGTATGATTGTGATTGCAGTAATAAAATATTAAAACTAAAAAGAACGGATATTATCATCATCAGTTGATGATTTATCTATTTCACGGATGACAACATCATAAGAGTAATTGTCATTTCCATGAATAGTAACTGTTTCATTGATTCTGTGATGCATAAGAGCTTTTCCAAGAGGTGATTCAATATCGAGACGTCCATCCATAGAATTGCTTCGAATAGATGTAGTGAGTTTATATGTCTCTTCTATGTCATCTTCAGGGAAATAGATGGTAACAGTATTATTGATTCCTACTTCATCATCATTTGAAGAGTCATCGATTATTGTTGACGTCTTAAGCATTCTCTCTAGATAACGGATACGAGATTCATTTTGATTTTTTGCCTTTTTGGCAGCATAATATTCGAAATTTTCACTCAGATCACCCTGAGCTCGAGCTTCCTTTACCTCTTCTATCAGTTCATGTCTGGTATGAACTTTTCGTTCATAGATTTCCTTTTCGATTTTTTCTACATCAGTTTTGGTGAGTTTTTCTTCCATTCTCTTTCTCCTGAAAAATAAAAATGAAGCCCTAAAAAGAGCTTCTTAAAAAAATAAACGGAGTCGGTGGGATTCGAACCCACGTGCCGGAAACCCGACAACTTGATTTCGAGTCAAGCTCGTTGTGACCACTTCGATACGACTCCTCACGAAGAGATATGTTACATTAAAAACAGCTATTCTGCAAGGGATAAATATATGATATACTATCATATAATAAAATATGATATAAAAAAGAAGTAAACAAGTAAGTAGAAAAAGATGACTTTAATCTAGCAGATTAAAAGCGGGAGAGTGCTGTTAATATGGAAAAACATTATTTTGAACTTCCAAAAGGCCTTGGAATTAAAAATCCGCTGGAAGGAATGGAATTAAATTTTAACAAGAAGGATGAAAACAGAGATTTATGGATGCTTCATGGCAATTTGTCCAAAAAAGGATATGACTGGTGGTGGCATAATCTCACAGCTATAGATGAGGAAACCGGCGAGGAAAAGTCGTTCTTCATTGAATTCTTCACCATCAATCCGGAATATGGCGGAAGTGAGGCGGTATTCGGCCAGCTAAAAAGTAATAAGGATAGCGGGAAGAAACC
The DNA here is from genome assembly GCA_029779695.1 of Bacillota bacterium. GTDB lineage: Bacteria > Bacillota > Clostridia > Lachnospirales > Lachnospiraceae > Lachnocurva. The sequence goes on from JAKPAB010000085.1 coordinate 18,027, forward strand.
TTCATACCTCATGATAAAGGCAGGTACTTGGGGAAAAGACAAGGCAGAACTTCATAGATTCTTTGGATGGGATGAGGTTGACATCAAAGAGGATGTCCCATTTCAGATAAGTGCAAAGAACTGTTTCTTGTCAGAGACAAGAACTCTTGGAAAGGTCTGTGTCACAAAAGATGAAGCGGAGTCTCATCCTGAGTATATGACAGATGCTGGAGAGATGTTCTGGGATCTGAAAATAGATAAAAAAATAGCGTTTAACGTTGGATATGGTGCAAGCAAAGCTCTTAGAGAACTTGATGCATTTGAGATGTTCTGGCATGCACAAGGTATGAAAACCGCTTACAGTGGGGAAATTATCTACAACGGCAGAAAATATAAGGTGGACCCAGAAAAGTGCTATGGATATGCAGACAAAAATTGGGGATCTGATTTTACAGATCTCTGGGTATGGTTGTCTTCAAACCATTTGATAAGCAATATTACAGGTGAAGAATTAAAAAATTCTGTTTTTGATATAGGCGGAGGCAGACCAAAGGTCGGACCGCTTAGTATAGACGGATGTATTTTGGGTGCTATCTGGCACGAAGGCGAAGCATTTGAATTTAATTTTTCAAAGTTTTGGACACTTACCAAAACAAAGTTTAAATACAAGGAATACAAAGATAAAATCATATGGAAGTTATTGATGGAAACGCCAGTGGCCAAAATGACAGCAGTTGTAACATGTAATAAAGAAGATATGCTGAGGATTCATTATGAATCGCCGGAAGGAGAGATGAAGCATAAAAATCTCTGGAATGGCGGAACAGGAATAGGCCAGATTAAGTTGTATAAAAAGAAGATTTCCATTAAAAACAAGTGGAAATGGGAGTTGGTTGATGATATGAAGGCTCTAAACGTAGGTTGTGAATACGGCGTATGTGATAAGCCTGAAAAAAATAAAGAAAAGAAGTAATTTGCAATTTTATAGGACAATGTATAAAGACTTGAAAGGAAACAAAAATGTCAGTATTAGAAAATCTTGAACCTAAGGACGTATTTTATTATTTAGAAGAGCTTACAAAGATTCCCAGACCATCTTATAAGGAAGAAAAGGTCAGTAATTATCTGGTAGATTTCGCAAAAAAACATGGGTTTGAGGTATATCAGGACAGTGTATTTAATGTAATTATGATAAGGGAAGCAGCTCCTGGTTATGAAGATGTTCCGCCTGTTATCCTACAGGGACATATGGATATGGTCTGTGAACAGATCACTGGTCTTGGAAAAGATATGGATAACGAAGGTGTTGAAGTAGCATATGAAGGAGACTATGTATATGCTAAGGGAACAACACTTGGAGCAGATGATGGTTTTGGTGTAGCCATGGGGCTTGCACTTATGGATGATCCGGACCTTAAGGCACCTAGAATTGAATTCGTAATTACCACAGCTGAAGAGGTTGGAATGGATGGTGCAACAGCGATTGATCTTTCAATGCTTAAAGGCAGGCAGTTTATCAACCTTGATTCAGAGGATGAAGGTATATTTTGCTTAGGATGTGCAGGAGGAAGTTCAACTGTTGTTAATTATAAACCTAGTAGGGAAGTTCATGAGGGCGTTGAGCTCGATCTTGTATATGATGGAGCATCAGGTGGACATTCAGGATCAACGATAACAAGATGGAGCGTTAACGCTATAAGAGCGATAGCTAGGGTAATTGCAGCAGCTTCACAGAAAAATGATATAAGGATCATATCAATGGTTGGTGGCGGAAAAGATAATGCCATTCCAAAGAGGGCTGAAGCAAAGATAATGGTAGCTTCAGAAGAAGTAGATGAAATTAAAAAGATTCTTTTATCAGAAGCAGAGGCAATTGGCAATGAATTTGGAACAACTGATCCGGATTTCAAACTAGAAGTTAAAGGGCAAGGTTCTGTAAAGGAATCAGTACTGTCGCCAGTTGAATCAAAGAAGGTAGCAACACTCATACTTGCACTTCCTAATGGAATCCAGAGGATGTCAGCAGATATGGTGGGAATGCCTGAGACATCATTGAATGTTGGAATACTGACACTTGATGAAACAAATCTCAAGTTGGTATTTGCTGTAAGATCTGCTCTTGAAAGCGGAAGAAGAGATGTCGAGAGAGTCATTACACTTATTACAGATCAGATAGGTGGAGAAGTCGAGATAAATGGAGAATATCCAGCATGGGAATATCGTAAGGAATCTCCACTTAGAGATAAAATGGTTCGCATATTTGAGGAAATGTTTGGTAAAAAGCCGACAACAGAGATAATTCATGCTGGTCTTGAATGTGGAATCATGTCAGGCAAGATTCCGGGACTTGATTGTATATCAATCGGAGCAGACCTTCATGATGTTCATACAACAGAGGAGAAGCTCAGCATATCTTCAACACAGAGAACATACGCATATGTTAAGGAAGTACTTGCAGAAAAATAAAACCGGACCGAAATCCTTACCAGCGGTTAAGAGGAGAAAATCATGAAGATTGGTATGCTAACAAGTGGTGGTGACTGTCAGGCACTTAACGCAACAATGAGAGGTGTAGTCAAGGCACTGAGTAATAATGTTAAGGATCTTACAATCTATGGTTTTATGAATGGGTATCAGGGACTTATCTACGGAAAATATAGACTTCTTACTAGAAATGACTTTTCCGGGATACTGACAATAGGTGGTACTATTCTTGGATCATCAAGAACTCCGTTTAAGGATATTAGAAAGCCGGATGCCGACGGTCTCGATAAGGTTGAGGCCATGAAGGCAAATTATAAAAAACTAAAGTTGGATTGCCTTGTCATATTAGGTGGAAATGGAACTCAGAAAACAGCTAATCTTTTGAGAGAAGAGGGGCTGAATGTTATACACCTGCCAAAGACGATTGATAATGACATTTATGGAACAGATATTACTTTTGGATTTTATAGTGCAGTTGAAATAGCATCACATGCAATTGATTGCATTCATACAACAGCAGCTTCTCATAACAGAGTTTTTATTGTTGAAGTTATGGGACATAAGGTTGGATGGTTGACATTATATGCAGGAGTTGGTTCTGGAGCTGATGTAATTCTGATTCCTGAGATACCTTATGATATTGATTCTGTAGTAAATGGAATTAAAAAAAGACATGAAGAAGGTAAGAATTTTACTATTCTTGCTGTAGCAGAAGGTGCCATTTCAAAAGAAACAGCAAAACTTCCCAAGAAAGAAAGAAAACAAAAGCTTAGCGAGTCGATATATCCCTCCGTTTCATATAAGATTGCAGCCGAAATAGAGGAAAAAACCGGGATGGAAGTTAGAGTTACTGTTCCAGGACACATGCAAAGAGGCGGCAACCCATGTATATATGATAGGATTTTATGTACAAGATTGGGATCAGAAGCTGCAGCTGCAATAATGGATAAGGACTTTGGCAATATGATAGCAATGGTTAACGGCGAAACAACTAGAGTTCCGCTGGAAAATGTCGTAGGAAAATTAAAAGCGGTTGACCCGGAAAGCGATATGATAAAAGACATAAAGAGAATGGGAATTAGTTTCGGAGAGTAAAAAGCATGTCATACATGGCACTGTATAGAAAGTTCAGACCACAGAAGTTTGAAGATGTAAAGGGCCAGGATCATATTATTACAGCACTTAAAAATCAGATAACGACTGGAAGAATCGGGCATGCGTATCTTTTTACAGGTACACGTGGTACCGGTAAAACAACAGTAGCCAAGATATTTGCAAGAGCTGTAAACTGTGAACACACAGAAGAAGATGGAAGTCCGGACAATACATGTGATCTCTGCAGGAAAATAATGCAGGGAACGTCAATGAATGTAATTGAAATTGATGCAGCATCAAATAATAGTGTTGCAAATGTAAGAGAAATAATTGAAGAAGTTCAATATCCTCCAACAGAGGGACGATACAAGGTCTACATCATTGATGAGGTTCATATGCTCTCTACTGGGGCATTCAATGCACTACTCAAGACCTTGGAAGAACCGCCGGCATATGTCATTTTTATTTTAGCAACAACGGAGATACATAAAATCCCGGTTACGATCGTATCAAGATGTCAGAGATATGATTTTCACAGAATATCGGTGGACACCATAGGGAATCGGATGAGAGATCTGATGGATGCCGAGAATGTGAAAATAGAAGACAAGGCACTTGATTATATTGCTAAGGCAGCCGATGGGTCTATGAGAGATGCACTTAGCCTTTTGGATGAGTGTATAGCTTTTTTTAGCAATAGCGAAATTACATACGAAAAAGTTCTTAATATTTTAGGAGCGGTTGATACAAGTATTTTTTCAAGTCTTTTTGAAGCTGTAAGGAAATCAGATAGCCTGACAGCAATTGAGATAATTGAAAAAGTAGTAAGAGACGGACGGGAGCTAGGACAGTTTGTAAACGATTTCATATGGTATTTAAGAAATCTCATGATAGTAAAAAGTATGTCCGATGCGGCAGAGGTTATAGATGTTTCAGAAGAGACATATAAGGTGCTGAAAGAGGAATCTGCAATAACGGAAAAAGAAATCATTATGCGATATATTCGTGTAATGTCAGAGCTTTCAAATGAAATGAAGTATTCATCTCAAAAGAGAATTCTATTGGAAGCATCTATAATCAAGCTTGCAAGACCTGAAATGGAGGAGGATTACGGTTCTGTTATCAATAGAATTGCTAATCTAGAGGCTGGATTAAAAAGCGGAGAAATCGGAGAACGGGTTTTTCAGGATGTAAAGGCCGGTGGCGTTTCTCATGAATTTGAAGAGGAATCAGAAGAAAATGTAATCAAGGAACCTCTTCCAACAGATGTTCCTGAAATTGTCAAGAAAATAGCCGGAAACTGGAGAAGCTTCATTGGAAAACAGGTTAGCTGGCTCAAGACAATACTTGAAGTGGCATACGTCAGTGTATCAGAGGATGGTAAACTTCTATTAGTTTATGGAAGTCAAAAAGAAATTGAATATGATATGCTCACAAAAGAAGAGGCTCGCAGCTATTTTATAAAACAACTGAATGAATATGCCAAGACGGAGCTTCCTGTTGATATACGAATAGAAGCAGGAAGACCTGAAAACAAATATGCGGATGCAATTGAAGCATTCAGTCAGGAAATAGGGTTCCCAATAGAAACGGAGGATTAATACTATGGCAAAAAGAGGTGGCTTTTCAGGTGGCATGCCTGGAAATATGAATAATCTGATGAAGCAGGCACAGAGAATGCAGCATCAGATGGAGGAAGCTTCCAAGGAAATGGAAGGCAAGGAAGTAACAGCAACAGCCGGTGGCGGTGTTATCGAAGTAACAGCAACAGGGAAAAAGGAAATCAAGAAAATAACAATTTCTCCTGATGCAGTAGATCCTGAGGATGTAGAGACGCTTGAAGATCTCGTTATGGCAGCAGTTAACGAAGCCCTTCGAAAAGTTGACGAGATTTCTCAGGATTCCATGTCCAAGTTTACAGGTGGACTTGGCGGTGGAATGCTAGGAATGTAATTGGTGAATGAATGGATTATTACAGCAGTGAGATATCACGACTGATAGAGAGTCTCTCATCACTTCCGGGAATCGGGCCGAAATCCGCCCAAAGATTGGCGTTTCATATTCTTCATATGCCAAAAGAAGATGTGAAGAGGATAGCGGATTCCCTTGTGCGTGCAAGAGAAAATGTACATTATTGCAAGGAATGTTATACACTGACAGATCAAGATATATGCCCTATATGTAAGAACCCTAAAAGGAATCACAAGGAAATAATGGTGGTAGAAGACACAAGGGATCTGGTGGCATATGAAAAAACCGGGAAATATGAGGGGGTATACCATGTGCTTCATGGTGCCATTTCACCTATGCAAGGGATTGGTCCTGAGGATATTCGTTTAAAAGAACTAATTATTCGTCTGCAGAAAGATGACATAGATGAAGTTATAATTGCAACGAATTCAAGCCTGGAGGGTGAGACAACAGCTATGTATTTAAGCAAGCTGATCAAACCTACAGGAGTCAAAGTTACCAGAATTGCCAGTGGAGTTCCAGTAGGCGGAGACATTGAAAATATAGATGAGGTTACATTGCTTCGCGCTCTTGAAGGTCGAATAGCACTGTAGATAAATAATAAATAACCAGAGTATTCTATTGATGATTTATGAATTTTATATACTGAATTGCAGTATATATACTTTCATAGATAATTGAAAATATTCTGGTTATTTTTATTAAGAAAATTCTGTTTAATCCGAAATAGAATATGTAAGTGTAATAGAAAAAATTCCAGAACAGGACAATATATGAGAGAAGAATTGCTTCGACAGATAGCGAATTATGTTAAACCGTATCGGGATGAAGGCAAGGGGATAAGGGAATTATCCAAATCTTCCACGGATGGAACGAAGGCAATTCAGAATAAAGATTCAGATACAAAAGAAATTACGGCGTCATCATTTTTGCGAAAAATAAATATAAACTCTGATTCGTATGGTAAAAACGGGAAAAGTTTGGTGGATGATATTCCTCAAAATGAAAACGAAGAAAAAACCAAACGTAACGGATTTATTATGTCTGTAATGAACACCACAGGAAAAGATATACAGGAAATGCAAAAGCAGGGACTATCTCCAGAGAATATAGATCCCAGGGACTTTGTGACCGTTTCTGATAAAATTAAAGTAAGTCTTGCCAAGGGCGGAGTCGATGTAAGTGCCATGGGTGGTCTCGACAGTGAGACAATAGAAAAGGTAACGGGAAACGCCAGTGTAGCATCAGGAATAGAAAGAAATCTGAAAGCAGCAGATCTTCCGGTAGATGTGGATACTGTTAAGAATGTCAAAGAGGCTGATTTTCAGTTTAAGGAAATAAGCAATAAGCTCGGATCTGATGACTCAAAAGATATTACGCAGGATACAGCTAAATATCTTATAAAAAATACCAAGGAACCAACGATAGACAATGTATATCAGGCAATTTTTGCCGGTAATACAGCGGATGATACTTCAATTAATGAAGCTGTTCAGAACACGGAAGTTCCAAAGGAACTAGAGGATAGTTTTGGAAAAGTTATAAATGAGGCAGGAATAAAAAATGATTCAGAGTCACAGAAAGAGGCAGCGTGGCTGTTAAGTGAAGACCTTCCGGTCACGCCGAAAAATCTTACTTTTCTGAATAAACTTATCAATAATCCAGTGTTAGATTCCAAGGCTGTTTCGGATAATATCATTGATACGATTTCGAATGGAAAAAAACCACAGGATGCCTGTGTCATCGCAGGATTCTCAATGCAGGATAAGGCGAATGAGGCAATTTCCACAATAAAGAATGCAGAACCTGAAAAAGTTCAAAATGCAAAGGCTGACGTTAATACATTAAATATAAAGGCTCTTAGGATAATATCAGTTGAAATTATGATAGAGTCCAAAACAGGATCAGGCACATCCGCTTTGAACATTTCTACTACAGACGTATCTGCTATAGGTATGTCAGCACAGGACTTATTAAATAATGCTAAAAACCTCATGACAAGAGATTCATTGGTAACTCTTCAGAAGCTGGGAATTAATATTGAGACTGAACCTATTCTAAATATGATAAATGAGATAACCAATATGTCATCAGGTTCTATTGCAGATTTAAATAACAGTGAACAGGAATTATATAACAAGACTATATCTGAAGCTGATGAGATGTCAGATCTTCCCGCATCGATTATAGGATCATATAAGTATATAGGTTATGTGTCATTCCAAAAAGTATATGAAGATGGACAGAGAATAAAGAACAGCCTCGCAGAAAAGACACCGAACTTTGAAAAAATAGGTCAAATAAAAGCCTATGATAAAATGACAGATACATATAACGCTGTAGGAACAGAGGTTAGAAAAGATCTAGGAGATTCCATAAAAAAAGCATTTGGAAATGTTGACACGATTCTAAATGATATGGGATATGATACATCCGATGAGAATCGAAGAACTATAAGAATACTTGGATACAATAATCTTGAAATTACAGATGAAAATATACTTTCAATAAAAGCCTCAGACGAATTGGTTCAAAAAACGTTAAAGGAATTAACTCCCAAAACAGTTCTTTCGATGATAAAAGATGGGAAGAATCCACTTGATATGTCCATGGAAGAGCTAAGTACAGAGGCAGAAAATTATAAAGATGGTTCGGATTCAGAAGATAAAAAATCACAAGATATGGCAGAGTTCTTGTGGAAAGCAGAAAAAAATAAAGACATAACAGATACGGAAAAAAAGAGCTATATCGGAATATATAGATTGATTCATCAAGTAAATGAATCTGATGGTGCAGTGATAGGACAGCTTTTACATCAGAATACATCGGTAACGATGAGAAATATGATGACAGCTGTAAGGTCTAAAAAGCATGAGGGACAGGAAGTATCAATAGACGATAATTTCGGAATGACAAAAGAGGTAAAAAAATCAGAGCTAAATATTACACAGCAGATTGAATTATCATTTCAAAAGAGTCATCTAAAGAATGCTGAAGAAACCATGACTCCAGTGAAACTCCATGCCATGGGAGGAGAGAGTGCATATATAGATATGACTCCTGAACAGTTTGATACAGCGCTTCAATACCAATATCAAAATGGAGATAATAAGGAAAAGCAAAATAAAATTGATGAAGAAAATCAAGCTTGGTATGAATATAGATCAAATGAGATCAAAAGCTCAGTTGTCCAAGAAGATAAAATCTATAATATTCTCGAAAAAATGGATATTCCAACATCACCAGCAAACCTTGCGGCTACCTATAATATGATCTCAAATGGAAGAAAAGTATTTGATCAATTGGCTAAATATCATGTTAATGCAGATGGCTCGGTGGTAGATGTAAATAATCCTGATATAAAGGCAATGACGCAACAGCTTATGGAAAAGTATGGAGAAGCGTGTAAAACACCAGAAGAAATGGCAGAGGCACAAGAGCATCTGGCAGATCAGGCAGAAAATGTAATGAAGAATTTTGCAGGATCAGAAAATGGAGAATATTTAGATCTAAAGGCAATTCAAGCAATGAGCAAGGAACTGTCATTATATGGGAAAATGGCTGATGACGAAATATATCATATTCCGGTAATGGTTGCAGATCAAAATGGAGTTATGACATTAAAGATAGTTAGGGGTGAAGAAAATCGTGGACTTGTCGATATATTTATTGAGGGTAGTGAATCGGCAAAAACCCGAGCTTCATTTAAGGCAGATTCTGAAGGAGTGACGGGAAAGATAGAAACTACCGACAAATCTTATGAGGAATATTTTCTAAACAAACGATCAGAACTCGAAGAACGGATATCAAAAGAGTCTGGCCTCACTGCGAATCTTGAAATTAAAGAAAATGACATTTCAGATATAACGGATCTATATCAGAGAAATGTAGATAACAATGGAACAGATACGGTTTCTACAAAAAAACTGTATTCTGTGGCAAAAGCATTTATCGACACTTTAAGTCAGAGAAATTAAAACCTGAAATGGTTTAATTGCTCGGATGAAGCAAAATGATATGGAAACGAAAGAGGTAAGACATGAAGATCAATAATAATATCTCAGCAGTTGTAACAAATAAACAGCTTTTAAGAACGGAAGATAGTCTGACTGCAGCAATGCAGAGACTTTCAAGTGGATTAAAGATCAATCATTCCAAGGATGATCCATCAGGAATGGCTATTTCCGGTAAAATGCATACGCAGATCAAGGGATTAGGAAGGGCATCGCAGAATGCTAATGATGGAGTAAGCGTAATTCAGACAGCTGATGGAGCACTTTCAGAAGTTACAAGTATGCTCCAAAGAATGAGAGAGCTATCAGTTCAGGCAGCCAATGAACTTAACTCACCAGATGAAAGAGGCGCTGTTCAAAAAGAGATTGGTTCCCTTAGAAATGAAATAGATCGAGTATCTTCAGACACAGAATTCAATACCAAATCACTTTTGGATGGGTCTCTTGATACAAGAGTGTATGGGGAGCATTTTTCCAGGACGTACGTAAGTGAATCTGTTACACCAGGGACCTATAAAATGACAATAAATTCAGCAGCTGAACAAGCCAGTACTTCTAATGCCACAGCGACTGCGCTTACAGGAACCGTAACTGCGGCTCAGGCAGGAGCAATGAAGATCAATGGCGTAGGTATCAAGATCACAGAGGGAATGAGCGCCAGTGAAGTATATGAATCACTACGAAAAGGTGCAGAGGAAGCATCTTGTCAGATATCCAATGAGGGAGATCCCCTTAAGATATCTTCAAATTATTATGGAAAAAGCAGTAGTGTAGAGGTTGTTTTTGGCAATGAAGGACTAAGAGATTATTTTGGATTTACCGACCTAAAGACAACCAGTTATGGAAAAGACGCAGATATTACTTTAAAAACAGAGGATCTGACCACAAATCCACCGGTGTTTGGATTTAGTAAACAGGCTACAGTCAATACAGATGGAAATAGATATACAGTTACAGATACAAATGGATTCGAGATGGAGTTTCTAGCTCAAAATGATGCTGTAAAGGATGGAACAGGAACAGTAATCAGTGGATGGTCAACAGGTGATCTGGATATAGAGGTATCAGACATAGGACCAATGGTTCTCCAGATCGGAGCTAATGAGAGCCAGAATATGAAGGTTAGAATACCATCAATAAGTTCTGAGAATATGTATCTGGATGAAATAGATGTAACCAAAGCAGGTGGCCCGGACAGAGCCATGGCTAATCTCGATAAGGCAATTGCTAGGGTAAGTGAGATAAGATCAGGAATGGGAGCTAACCAGAATCGTCTTGAGAGTACTGTAATGAGTCTAGATGAAACAGATGAAAATATGAACTCAGCAGTTTCCCGTATCGAAGATTCAGATATGGCAGCGGAGATGGCGGAGTATACTAGGTATAATGTTCTTCAGCAGGCTGCTACAAGTGTATTGTCACAGGCAAATGAGATACCTCAGACAGCGCTACAACTTCTTCAGAAATAGTTAATTTAATACACAGAAGATTTGTCTTACAGATTAAGAGACAGATATTTTGAAAAAATAAGAAGATATATAAAGAGGATAAAGTATGACATCTGAAGAAATCAAAGAATATACCCAGAGAATTATACAGAGTAACAGAACAGAGATAATAGTTGTTCTGTTTGACATTTATAATAAATACATAGATGAATCCCATAAAGCACTCAAAGATGGTAATAATGACGAGTATAAGAACTCCTGTCATAATGCATCGAGAGTGATACTTCATCTGAAGAATGATCTGGATTTTAGATATCCGCAGTCACGTAATCTGTATGCACTTTATGATTACTGTGATAGATGTATATCAAAGTCAATTTATTCAAGAGATGATAAATACCTCGAAGACACCTTGAAAGTAATGTCTGATCTTAGAGAATCCTTTGTGCAGCTTGCACAAAGTGATAGTAGTGAACCATTGATGAAAAATGCAGAAAAGATAACATTTGGACTGACATACGATAGGAATGATGTGACAGGAATACAGGAAAATTATGATTCCAGAAGAGGATTTCTAGTGTAATCAAATGTTTATGTGAAAACAAACAAACCATTCGTTTTGGCAAAAATTTTAAAGAAGAAGATTTTTTATTAAATCTTCTTCTTTTTTTGTGTCTAAAAAATATGTTATATAAAAAAATATTAAAGCATAAAACCGCATAAATATAATGAAAAGAGAAATTAATCGCAAAAAAAGTAAATTTCAGCATATTTAACAAAAATGGAACTTGCACGAGGTGCTATGTAACTCAGGGTAAACGGGGAATATAATCTCTACACGATGAGAGGAGATAAAATGCCAAATGAAATAGATATAGCCTTTATCCTGACATTCCTATCAGGGGCAACGATATTTGATTTTAAGAAAAAAAGGATTCCAAATGTATATATTCTGACAGGAATGATAGCAACATTGATAAGAGCTGCAGTAGCCGGAAACATTAATGGGATTGAGGAATGGTTAATAGGTCTCATATGCCCGATCATAATCCTATTCATATTATTTGCAGCAAGAGTATTGGGAGCCGGAGATATTAAAGTGATTGCAGTTATATCTTCTATGGTATCAAGGGAATGGGCAGTTCTTTTTACAGGAATGATATTTATTACAGCTGGAACATTTTCATTGACGGTAATGATCTTTCGTGGGGAATTGATGCGTAGGATATATGTGTTAGGCAATTATATCTATCAAATATCAACAGAGAAAAAGATAATGCATTATCCCAGGGATGAGGCGGAGTCGGGGAAAATAGCAATGGTACCATTTATGTTTATAGGCGCTTTTCTAACAGAACTGATTATATTGATTTGGAGGTAAAAATGAAAAAAACAAAGATGCTAATATGCGATATGGATGTCAGCTACTTAAGAGCATTGGTGGGATACCTGATGGGAGACAGTGACGAGTATGATATCACTTGTTTTTCTGATACAGATGGATACATCTCATCAAGCAACACTTTTGATGTAAGACTTCTAACAAAAGATTTTATCGGAAATAACCATGATGATTTACTAGATGATGAAATAGAGCCCCAAGATAAAAGCAAAGGGAATTCGGTAGATATACAGCTCTTAGGTGCCAATGATGTTCCGGAGATAGGTATGAATCATCTATATAAATTTCAGGATATGAAGACATTTATGGAGAAACTTGAGCGATTTACATTAAAAAATGCCACTAAGAATTGTTCGGGAAACAACAGTAAGCTAATAGGTGTTTATTCTCCTAGTCACCACAGACTGAAACTTCCATTTTCACTTGTATACAGTAATATCTGCAAAAACAATGGAAAGGTTCTCTTAGTGGATCTCGAAGCAAATTCCTATTTAAATAAAATAGTAGGAAAAGATCCGGTACATAACCTTACAGATTATATGTATGCTTTGTCGACAGATACAGTGGAGGATGAAATGTCTATAGGAGATTATGTCAATTTCTATGATGGACTGGCATATATGGCCCCTGTGTCAGATCCGGCAGAACTGTGGGAAATAGAAGAAGAGCAGTGGAGCCAATTAGCTGCAAAATTAAAACAAAGTCCTTTTGATGTGGTTGTAATTGTAATAGGCGAAATGGGAAATGAAATAAACGGAATCATGAAAGGACTAAGCGAGATCATACTTGTGGAAGGTAATGATGAGTATTCTGAAGAATGTCTGAAAAAATATAAGGATTATCTGGAGAGAAAGAAACTAAATATATCTGTTCAGGAGGTTCGGTTAGAGGATAGAGATAAAGATTTTGGAAGAAAATTCAATATAGTTGAACTTATGCAGGATAATCCGGACAAGTGGATAAACAATGTAAAGAGATACGACAGAGTAGTAAGTGCGGTGGGGTAGGTGAGAAAAAGTGGAAGAATCACAAGAGGAAAAAATAGTAGGGATCATCCGGCAACAGGTCAAGGAGGAATTAGACCTTAATAGAGAGTTAAGTGATGGAGAAGTACTTAGCACTATAAGAGAGATAATATGTCAGAAAGGCAAGGAAACCTCTATTGGCATAGAGAAAAGAAAGCAAATTGAAAAAAATGTTTTTTATTCTCTTCGAAAATTGGACATTATCCAGGAATTTTTGGATGATGACAACATTTCAGAAATAATGGTCAATGGTCCTTCAAATATCTTTTATGAAAAGGACGGAAGAATACAAAAGTCTGATAAGTATTTTTCGGAACCGGGTAAATTGGAAGATATCATACAGAGAATTGTGGCATCTCAAAATAAAATCGTGAATGAAAGTGTTCCAATCGTTGATACAAGGTTAGAGGATGGATCTAGAGTGAATATCGTATTACCGCCTGTGGCGGTTGATGGAGGAACGATATCCATCAGAAAATTCCCAAAAGAATCAATTGATATGGAGAAACTGTTAGCACTTGGTACTGTCAATGAAGAAATTAGTGATTTCTTGAAAATGGCAATTGCTAGTAGATACAACATTTTTATTTCAGGAGGAACGTCCAGTGGGAAAACAACATTTTTAAATGCCCTTACGGAATTTATAGCCCCACAAGAACGAGTGATAACTATTGAAGATTCAGCAGAATTAAGAGTCATAGGCGTTCAAAATATAGTCAGACTAGAAGGAAGAAATAAAAATCTGGAAGGAAGACTAGAGATAACGATCAGAGACCTGGTTCGAACGAGTCTAAGGATGCGACCCGACAGAATCATAGTAGGTGAATGCAGAGGAGCAGAAACTCTTGAGATGCTGCAGGCATTTAATACAGGGCACGATGGAGGAATTAGTACCGGTCACAGCAATTCTACGGAGGATATGATATCTAGAATTATTAGTATGTCACTTATGGCAGAGAACCTTCCAATAGAAGTCATAAAAAATCAGATTGCCTCTGGATTGGATATTATGGTACATCTTGAAAAAACGGCATCGGGAAAGAGAAGGGTAAAGGAAATAGCCGAGATCAGAGGAATTATCAATGGAGAAATACAGCTAGGGGTGCTGTACGAATTAGAAGGAAATAAATGGGTGAAAAAAGACATGCTTCAGAACAAAGGAAAAGCAGAACTAGCAGGATTCAACCTAGAATAAAAATATTGTTTATTAGCTTTATAGAGACAATTTTAATGTCTTGGATTGTATATGACAGCATTTGGGGTATGGTCATATTCCCAATTGTTTACGTGATAAATCATTTATATCAGAAAAAAAAGGAAAGGGAAGACTTCGTCAGAGAATTTAGAGAAGAATATCGAGAATTCTTAAATGGTGTTGCTTCATTTTTGTCAGGTGGTCTATCAATTGAGCAAGCATTTCTAGAGGAAGAAAAAGAACTCTGCATCCAGTATGGGGATGAATCTTACATGAAAGGCAAACTTCACAAGATCAATTCGGAGGTTTGCCTGAATAGATCTATTGAAGAAGCTTTTGGGAATTTCTCAAGTGAAATCGGATTGGATGAAGTGAAGGAATTCGCTGAAATATTTATATATGCTAAAAGGATGGGCGGTGATTATGTCAGGAACATACGTCATACAGCAGATAAGATAAGCGAGAATATTGAGATCATGATAGACATCGATATTATTACGGCAGAAAAGAAGCTGGAGATGAAAATAATGAGCATGATGCCAGTCGCTATCATTATTTACATTCGACTTACGGCAGCAGGATTTATTATGCCTATGTATGCTGGTGCAGCTGGACATATAATCATGACAGCTTGTATGATCGCATATGGTTTCTGCCTTTTGCTGGGTAAGAAGATCACTGAAAAGATATAGGTGGATATGATAACATTAATAATTTTTGTTGTAACAATTGGTTTATATAGGAAAAGTAACAATCCTCTTATCAAAAACAGTTCTATAGGGAAAATGATTTTTGCTCTTGAAATAATAGGAATCATGACATTCACTGCGGATTATCTCCAAAATCGGGTTTTTTATAATGGAGAAGTAATCAGAAATGAAGCAGGCGAAGGTTCCAAGAAAGAGGTTTTAGAGGTTGCAAGGGGAAAAGAAAAAGATTCTCTGAAAATTGAAATCAATAATAGAGAGCTCAGTAAAAGGGAAAAAGAAAAATATATAAAAGCGGCGGAAAAGGAAATAGACAAATCTTTTCCTGGAAAAAATAAAAGCATAGATAAAATAAAAAAACCAGTGGTTATGCGAAGCGAATATCAGAATGGTAAGGTATCTGCCACGTGGAATTTTAGCCGAGATGATCTGGTGACATCAAAGGGATTAATTACCAATGAAGAAATAAAAGATAAGGAAATGGTTGATGCCGTTGTTACTCTTGCCTGTGATGACATGGAAGAAACCTACAATTTCTCATTTGTCGTTATGAAGCCGGATATAAATGATCAGGAAGATTTCGTAAAACTAGTACAAAACTTAGTGAAAAATAAGGATAGATCTGTGCCGGAAAAATCAAGATATATCTTACCTGACTCGATCTACGGGGAAAAAATAAATTGGAAGAAACCCATGGAGAAAAGGGGAGAAATCCTATGTGCATTGGGATTACTTATTATTATTATATGGCCGCTTAGAGAAAAAGAGATTATAAAGACCAAAAAAAAGAAAAGAAATGAGGACCTAGAACGTGATTATCCTGAAATAATTCGAAAACTGTCCCTTTTTGTGAGTTGCGGAATAACAGTAAAAAGGTCATTCGAAATAATTGCAAGAGATTATAGTGAATCAATCATAGGAATCAAGACAGAAGTAAGATACGGATATGAAGCGGTCTTAAAGATCACAAGGCTGATACAATCCGGAGTCTCAGAAATGGAAGCATATGAAAGAATGGGGAGAGATGACAGGATATTTAGAAAATTATCAACCATACTTACACAAAATCTTAGACTGGGAACTGAAGATATGCAGGAAAAACTAGAAAGAGAAGCGATAGATGCAGAAACTAGGGAGAGACAAAGAATAAGACTGGCCGGTGAGAAAATATCCACTAGGCTATTGATCCCACTTATGGGAATACTTGGGATAGTTATGGTTGTATTAATGGTTCCTGCTATGTGGGGAATTTCAATATAAGAATGAAAATTTTTTAAAATAGAGTACTTTAAATAAAAAGTTTTAAATAAGAAAAAAGAAAATAAAAAAGTAGTTATAGAAGTGAGGTGTGCAATATATATGAAACTAATCAAGTTAAAAAATGAGATCAAAGATTTTATTGATGATGAAAGTGGAGCTAGCGTGTTGGAGGTAGTACTTTTATTAGTTGTCGCAATCTCTTTGGTTCTTATTTTTAAAGAGCAGATAACAGATCTTGTTAACAATATATTTAAAAAAGTGTCAAATAATGCGAACAAGATATGATGAAGATTTTCTATAGAAAGAGAAATGGTAGTGTAAGTATATTCCTGGCAATGATTCTGCTTTTTACATTGTCAGTTGTGTTTATTCTTGCGGAAGGTATCAGGCAGCTTGCAATAAAGCAGGAGACCAAGATTATTTCACATACATCAAGGGATTATCTTGAATCAATATATCAAAAAAATCTTTGGGACGATTATGGGATATTGGCGGTAGATATGTCCCTTGGACGGGATAGTGATAATCTGTCCGGGATCGAAGAAAAGCTTATTAAATCAATGGAAAAGAATGGCAATCCTACTATAGATGATGGGATAGATTTTATAAGAGCAGTCCCGTCGTCATGCAGTATCGATGATTATGGACTTCTTACAGATAATAACGGAGCAGCATTTATCAGACTTGCGGCTCAAAAAGAATTTGAAATCATTCCGCTAAAGACAGTTGAGGAACTTATGAACCTGGCCAATAAAGGTAAATCTGGAGCAACAGCTGATGATACTATGATGCAAGACATAGAAAATGGAGAAAAAGCCCTTCAAGATATAGAAAAAGAAAAAACAAAAAGCAAAGAAACAAATGAGAAAAGTGAAATTGCCAGTAGTCATGAAAAGACTGATCAAGAGAAAAGTAAAAATAAATACACCGAAAAGCAATGGGGTGACACAGAGAACCCGATGAAAACGGCAAAGGATCAAAAGGATAAGGAAACGCTTTCATTTTTTATGCCAAAGGGGAAGAAAGTTTCGGACAAGGTGATGTCCACTGACAATATTATAGAAAAAAGAATAATAGAGAAGGGAACCCAGGAGGTAGAATCCCCAAGTGCTATTAATAGAGTCATGTTTAATGAATATATCATGGATAGAATGTCATCGTATTCTAATGAAAAAGAGACTATAGGTCTTAAATATGAGGTGGAATATATACTGGGAGGTTCTGGGTCTGATGGCGAAAACATAAAAAAAATAATAAATCAGATATTGATATTTAGAGAATCAGAAAATGTTTTGGCTATATTCAAAGATCCGATCAAGAATGGAGATGCCGGTTCACTGGCAATCTCAATCGCAGGGGCATCTGCTAATCCGATTTTAATAGAAGCAGTAAAGGCAGGGATAATTGCAGGATGGGCATATGTAGAAAGTGTACTGGATGTCAGAGCGATTATGGATGGGAAAAAAGTACCGCTGATTAAAACTCAAGCAGAATGGACAAGTGATCTAATGTCTCTTCCAACTCTTCTTCGAAATGGATCTCAGGCAAAATCAGTAGAAAGTGGATTATCCTATGAGAGTTATATTAGATTTCTTATGTATTTCAAAGCCGAAAAAACTGCTGCCTATAGGACAATGGATATTATAGAAAAATCCCTTAGTCAATTAGAAGGAATGGAGAACATAAGAATGGATCGACTATTATATTCCGCCAAGATACAAATGGAGTATAAGGCAGATACTATTTTCCCGATTTTTACGGATGTGCCGGAACTTATAAAAGGGTATGCATACCAAAGTGAAGAGGAGATGACTTACCTTAGATAGAAAACAGGGTGAGTAACGGTGTTTCTTTTTATAGTGATGATGCGAATATCATTATCACAAACGGGTAGAAAATATACCCAGGTAAGTAGTTAAAAATAGAATTTTTAAAAAGAGAGGAAATTTATAATTTGGGTCAGGATCAGACAATCTTTAGGAATTTTGTAATTAAAAAAGAGACACCGTTATTCATCCTGAGAAAAAAAGAAGCTTCGTATTCTATAGAGGCAGCAGTTTCATTTTCAATATTTATGTTTATATTCGTAACGGCCCTAATATACATAAGGCTGATCACAGCGCAATATGTCATCAAGGAAAGCATGGTGTTATCCGCTAGGAAGGTAGCAGCGTTTGGAGATAATATTGAAAAAATGGCAGATAAAATCACAGAGAAAATACCTGGCGATGAAGAAAATAAAGATAAAACCGGTTTGTTTTTGCAAAAAACAATATTAATAAATTCTGCAAAAAAAGAAATTAAAAAAAGGACAATTTCACTTCCTTATATAAAAGGTGGGTTAGGAGGATTGGATTTTTCAAAAACAGAGATAACGGACACAGAAATAAATATGGACTGCGTATTTTCTATGAATATAGTAGGAGACTTCATATCAGAACAGTATTTTAAAGTTCATGATGTCGCATCAGCCAGGAGGTTCGTGGGATGGACTCCGGATATGGAAGACAACAAGGAATATGTCTATGTTACCCCGGAGGGAGAGGACTATCACCAAAATAAGACTTGCCCATATCTGAAATTATCTATAAAAGAAGTTTCAAAAGAAAGTATTAAAAAGGCAAGAAATTATCAACAAGGTATCTACTACAAGTGCGAGATGTGTGCAAATGATCATTCACCTTATTATTACGTCACGACATATGGAAACACTTATCACAGCAGTTTAAAATGCAGTGGTCTAAAAAGAACATTGCAGCGGATCACACTTGAAGAAGCAATTAAGAAATACAGACCATGTCCAAAATGTTCAGGAATGTAGGAAAAGGAGATAAAATGGAAAGTCTGAGTCTGATAGGAATGCTTGGGATATTAAGCGTAGAAGATATAAAAAGTCATAAGGTCAGAGATATATTGGTATTGTCCTTTGCTCTAATTGGTGTTCTGATGCATGTGATCTTTCAGAGAATAGGTACTTTTGATGTGATTGGCGGTATGGGAACAGGTGTAGCTGTATTAATAATAAGTAAGAGTACCGGAGAAAAGATAGGTATAGGAGATGGACTGGTACTTATGCTTACAGGAATATTTCTAGGATTCTGGCGAAATATAGCTCTTATTTGGATATCAACAACATTTTTAGCAATATATGGAGGAATAATGATAATGGCAAAGAAAAAAGGAAAAGATGACAGGATTCCATTTATTCCGTTTCTTATGGCAGGGAGCCTACTGATGCTGATCGTAGGAAAAGGAAGTATAAGTTGAGGATAAGAGATTTGATAAGTAGGCTGATATATAAACAGCACAAAGGCAGTTATACAGTCGAAGCGGCCGGAGTTATGTCCATGATACTTGTAATAATAGGAATGGCACTTACTCTTAGCTTTCAAGTTTATTCAGAAGCGGCAACAGAAATAGAAAAAAATGTTTCGGACATTGATACGCTGAACAGATTTAGATTATCAAAAATCGGGCAGGAAATAATTGAAGATGTATCAGAAAAAGGCAATGAATAGGAGGATACAATACTTATGAAGGTACAGTATCAAAAAGGGAAAAATAAAAGGTTCATGATCCTGGATGGTGATAAATATCCGGAAAATTATGAGACAGAGATGATGAAGGAAAATAACATCGGTGCTCTTTTGCCATTTTATTCAGTGGAGAAAGATGGAAAGATCCAGTACTGGTACGATATAACCGGACAGAGATCCCTAGAAGAGTATCTGCTTCAGGAGGGAATAAATATCGAGATTCTGTACAAGATCTTTTTATATCTTAAGCTTGCAGTCGAAGAGATTCAGGATTACCTAATATCTGAAGAACATATTCTTATGCAACCGGATACGGTTTTTATAAAAAAGGAAAATGATAGTGGAATAGGGCTATGCTTTTTTCCTCAAAACAATAATGAGATTGCACTTCTTCCAATAGGAGAGTATTTAATCAATAATGCAGATCACAGGAATAAAGAGGTAACATTTATCTGCTACAAATTATATGAGATGATACAGGAACCAGGGTTTTTATATTCTGAGCTAATATCAGAAATCAAAGATCAGATTGATAAAACTGAGAAAATAGAAGACAAGATAATGAGGAATACTTTTTCTGCTGAAATGATTGAAATGAGTACAGATCCTTTAGAAAAAAACAAAAAAGTCATAATACCTGAATATGATAACGATATTAATAATGAAAAGGAATCTGCTGGCATATATAAGGTTAGATATGATGATAAAAATGATCAGAAGAAAAATGAAAAAAGAGATATTTTCATGAAAACTATTAAGGTAATCAAGCGAAAAATAAACGAAAAAATAGAAATGATACTAGATAAAGTATATGAGATTTTCCCACAATTAAGAGATATTACAGGTAAAAAACTTGATACTAAAAAAGATGAAGCTGTAGGCAGACTGATATATGAGGGTAACTCTGGAGAAAGTGATTATTGTATAGACCAGAAAGCATTTAAAATAGGCAAAGATAAAAAACGGTCAGATGCTTTTTTGCATTCGCAAAAAATAAATAGGGCACATTCAGTTATAGAAAGAAAAAATGGAAGATTTTATCTAAAAGATCTGAATTCAAAAAGTGGAACATATCATAATGGAAGGAGATTGGAACACGGAGAATACGTCAAGCTAGAAGAAATGGATACCATAAGCTTTGCTGATGTGCCATACCGCTTCGCCTAAGCTATGTTGACAAGAACTGTTTTTTTGGATATTATGGTTCAGCTGGAATAGTTACAGCTGTTAATGGACCCCGGATGACTTCCGGTCCTACGCAATGAGCGCCTTTGAACCGTGTCAGATCAGGAATGAAGCAGCACTAAAATGGATTGCACATGTGCCGTAGGGAACCCGGTGGTATGTACGGGGCCCGTTAACAGCTGTATTTTATTGTAAATAATATATATATAAAAGGAGACGGTAATAAGCCGTCTCCTTTCTTTACTTTCACGTACAAAACAGATAAAATTATTCTGAATAATATCCTCTGATAAATAGGAGTTTTTATGGGTGCAAAAGATAAAACAGAAGATGTGCTTCGCAAGATACACGTATACCTTGCGACAGCTGAACCATATCCAAACAGTTCCAGGCGAGTTGTTGTAGACAGACAGGACTTCTTAGCATTGCTAAAGGAGCTTAGTATCTGTGTCGGTGATATGATGGATGAGTACGAATTTACTCAGGAAACCAAGGAAAAGGCCGATAGGGAACTACGAAGAAAAGGCGAAGAACTAAAAAGTGATGCCAAGAGAGATGCGGAAGATATATATGCTGCATCTATTATCTATACAGATCAAGCACTTCGCGAGATCCAGGTTTCTATAGACCGGGCTCAGAAACGATTGACAGAACTATTTGATTCTACCAGATATGAACTAGACAAACAGAGAAGTGAGGCCAAGGATAATCAGATGGAACTCATTTCTAAAATGGAGGATCTAAAGGATACCAATAAGTATCTTAGACTTATTGAGGATGAAAATCTTAGGATCCAAAAGAAAAAGGAAAGAGACAAAAAAGAAGAAGAGGAATTTGAGTCTGGCCAAGACCAACATGAAGGACCCAAGATAACAGTTAATATGGATTATTTGAAGAAAATGGGAATGGCAATGCCGGGAGAAGAAGATAATGACGATGAAGATATTTAATGATGGCATTTATCTTGTTAATCAGACTGAGATAATTGAAGCTGGATCAGAGTCCAGAGAGAAGCTTATATCAATGGGAAAAAACATTGATTCACAGGAAGCTTCAAAGGGTACTATATCCTATGGGGTTCTATCTAAACACAATACTTCGGGTAGTATGGATAATCTGAAGATCCGTTTTGATAAGCTTACTTCACACGATATAACATATGTAGGAATCATTCAGACAGCAAGAGCATCGGGTCTAGAGAGTTTTCCGATGCCATATGTGCTGACAAATTGTCATAACAGCCTATGTGCTGTTGGTGGAACAATTAACGAGGACGACCATGTCTTTGGATTGTCAGCTGCGAAAAAATATGGTGGTATGTACGTGCCGCCACATATGGCTGTGATTCACCAGTTCGCAAGGGAAATGCTAGCTCGTTGTGGCGATATGATATTAGGTTCTGATTCACATACCAGATATGGTGCGCTTGGAACGATGGCTATAGGCGAGGGCGGCCCGGAACTTGTTAAACAGCTTTTGAACAAGACTTATGATATTAAAAGACCTGAGGTAATGGCGATTTATCTTACAGGTAAGCCGAATATAGGGGTAGGACCACAGGATATTGCATTGGCAATAATCAAGAGCGTTTTTGATAAGGGTATCGTAAAAAATAAAATCATGGAATTTGTGGGTCCTGGAATAGATAATCTATCAATAGATTATAGAATCGGAATAGATGTAATGACTACAGAGACCACCTGCTTGTCATCAATATGGAAGACGGACGACGAAGTTAGGGATTTTTATGATGTTCATGGACGTGTAAATGATTATTCAGAGCTTTCTCCATCAGATGTAGCATATTATGATGGACTTGTTTTGGTTGACCTTTCTTCGATCAGACCTATGATCGCTATGCCGTTTCATCCTAGTAATGCATATACGATAGCTGAGCTGTATGAGAATCTAGATGATATAATTCATGAAACAGAGGAAAAGGCCAAGGTGAGTTTTGGAAATGAAATTAATTTTTCACTTCATGATAAGATAAAAAATCATAAATTATATGTTGACCAGGGTGTTATTGCGGGATGTGCCGGCGGTGGTTATGAGAATATAACTGATGCGGCAGACATACTTAGAGGTAACAGTATAGGCGATGGTGCGTTTTCACTGAGTGTATATCCCGCCAGCATGCCTATATATATGCAGATACTTAAAAATGGAGTTGCAGCAGATATTATGGAAACAGGTGCCGTTCTGAAAACCGCATTTTGTGGCCCATGTTTTGGAGCAGGCGATACACCTAGTAATAATGCATTCTCAATAAGACATTCCACAAGAAATTTCCCCAACAGAGAGGGAAGCAAGGTTCAGGATGGACAGATTGCATCAGTTGCACTTATGGATGCTAGATCTATTGCTGCAACAGCAGCAAATCATGGAATGTTGACATCAGCAGAAGATTTTGATGGAAATTACACCAAGCCAAAGTATTATTTTGACGGAGAAATATATAAGAACAGAGTTTTTGATAGTCATGGTAAGCCCGATCCGGATACAGAGCTAAGATTTGGCCCTAACATCAAAGATTGGCCAGAGATGCAGCCGCTTCCTGAAAACTTGCTGCTGAAGGTCGTGGCTGAGATCCATGATCCCGTAACAACCACAGATGAACTAATCCCTTCGGGAGAGACATCATCCTATAGATCAAATCCTCTTAAACTGGCAGAATTCACACTTTCAAGAAAGGACCCTGGCTACGTTGGAAGAACCAAGAAAGTGAAAAAAGCATATGACTTATTCCTAGAAGGCAAAAAGCCAGACAAAGAGTTTGATGAAATTGGAACAGTACTGGATACACTAGAGCAGGCCGGCATGGATGTCAGCAGATCATTTGGAATAGGAAGCACTATTTTTGCAGTAAAGCCAGGTGATGGATCGGCAAGAGAACAGGCTGCTTCATGCCAGAAAGTACTGGGAGGATGGGCAAATATTGCGAATGAATATGCAACTAAAAGATACAGATCTAATTTAATTAACTGGGGAATGGTACCTTTTACCATTCCAAGAGGAGAACTTCCATTTAAAAATGGTGACTATATTTATGTAAAAAACATAAGAAAAGGAATAGACTCCGGAAGTGAGAGCTTTGAAGCGTTTGTTGTGTCGGGAACTGAAATCAAAGAAATTAGTCTGAATATAGATTCATTGACCTCCGATGAAAGAGAAATCATTTTGAAAGGCTGCTTGATAAATTATTATAGAGCATAAAAATATTAACAGTAAATTAACGGAGATAAGAATGGAAAAAAATACAGGCAGCAACACTTCAGAAAGTAACATAAATTTTGGTAATGATGAAAAGAAGAAGGTATATGTTTTTGCTAAAGCAGCTGTAATATCAGCTATTTTAATTATAATATTTTACTTTTGTGTAAAGAGATACTCAGGCCTGAAAAATGTGCTGGACACGATTAATGTTGTATTTAGACCATTTGTTATCGGATTTGCCACAGCATTTATTTTGACACCTATTATGTCTTTTTTTGAAAGACATCTTAGAAATCTTATACTTCCAAGAGTTAAAAATAAGGAAGGTGCCAAAAAGCGAATAAGGATTTTTTCATCAATTATTTCTACAGTGATATTAATTGCAATGATTATAGTATTTCTATGGGCGGTAGTCCCTCAGATAGTACAAACACTGACTTATATTTTTAATCATATTGAAGAACAGTTGGTAACAGTGCTTGATTGGGCCGATAATATCACAGGCAAAAGATTTACCGCTGCACTTACTGATGCTAAACAGATAAAGAATATAGAGAGCTTTCTTGCAAGGGCTAAAATCGTTGTAATGGACTATTTAAATTGGGGAGAAACCTCCAATATGGTAAAGCAAATAACATCAGGTGTGATTGATGTAGGAAAAATATTTGCTCAGATACTTATAGGTCTATTTGCAGCTATATATTTCATGATAGACAAGGAAAAGTATAAGGCAATACTAAAAAAGATGCTTTATGGATTATGCCCAGTCAAAGTATCGAATCAGGTTATGGATATAATGAGAAAGGCTAATGATATTTTCTATGGTTTCTTTGTAGGGAAAATCATTGATTCAATAATTATTGGTCTTATATGTTACGTGTGTATGCTTATATTCAGAATGCCGTACTCGGTTTTGGTTTCTGTTATAGTAGGAGTTACAAACGTGATTCCTGTATTTGGACCTTATATTGGAGCTGTACCAACGGTTACAATAATATTTTTTACAAATCCAATGCAGGGAATTTATTTCTTGATATTTGTAATTATTTTGCAGCAGCTTGATGGAAACGTTATAGGACCAAAGATTCTAGGAGATTCAACAGGAGTATCTGCGTTTTGGGTATTGTTTTCAATAGTTATAGGTGGTGGATTCTTTGGATTCTTTGGAATGTTGTTTGGCGTTCCTGTAGTTGCGTTGGTTTACTATATATTGAGTAAGGTTTTTGTAAATTTAGCAGTCAGAAAAGATCTTCCTACAGAAACAATGATTTACGAGAATCTAAGGGATGTTGATCCGGATACAAACGAATTTGTATTAAATCCTAAGACAGAAAAGAAAAAAATACTTATATTTGAAAATTTTTTTAATAAAATGAATAAAGGTAAACACAAGGAATAAATAAAGGAGCATACCTAAATTGAGCGGATTCGGACAGGATTATAGAGATGAAATAAGGAATATGGCGGGACTCCTAGCAGAAGGTCGAGAGGAAGAGGCACTCTCAGGACTCGACAACATGAACTGGAGAAAAATTCACAATATCAGTGCTATAGTTCAGGCAAGTGAATTATATGAAGCATGCGGCAGGGTGGAAGATGCAAAAGATCTTCTTCTCATGGCACATGAAAAATCCCCTATGGGAAGAGTTGTTCTTTATCATCTTTGTTTGCTGTGTGTCAGACGAAGTGAGTATGAAGAGGCTAAAAAGTATTATGAAGATTATATAGAGATAGCTCCTCATGACTTTCAAAAATTTGTACTTAAATATTACTTGGCCAAGGCCAGAGAAGCAGATGAATATACACTGATTGCTATACTCGAAGAATTAAAAGAAAATGAGTTTGTTGACGAATGGGCATATCAACTGGCATATCTGTATAACAAGACAGGTCAGGTTGATAAATGCATGTCTTTGTGCGATGAAATAGCACTTTATTATGGCGATGGTCCATATGTTGAAAAGGCTCTGGAATTAAAAATGTTGTATCATCCTTTAAATGATGAGCAGGAAAGACAGTACAGAAGGATCAGAGGTCTGCAAAAAGAAGAGGATCAGGAAAAGGATGGGGCAGAACAGGAATATCATCCAATTAAGGATAAGATCCCTGTTCCTGAGGCAGCTCCTGGCAAATTTGATACGGTTAATCTTCAAGCTGAAATTAGAAAAAATATAGATGAGATCATGCAAGCTACCGAAGCGGGGGAAGTTGATGAGACCCTTGAGAATATAGAAAACCTGGTAGGGGAACTTCCTTATGTCAAAATGGATGATTATGAGGAAAAAGTTGATGAGAATGAAAAGAAAAATGGCGAAAACTCTATAATGGAACACTATCAAAAATACTTGGATGAGGAATATGACGGCCAGATGAGCATCGCGATTCCAGACATAAATATTTCAGATCCTCAGATCGAGGGTCAAATGACGATTCAGGATGTAATGAATAATTGGGAAAAAACAAAGCGTGCTGCGGAGGCTGCACTTAGCGATGCAGACAAGGCAAAATTTGAAAAAACAAAGGAAGTTGCGCTGGAAAAGGCAAACAGGATAATGACTCGTCTGGAAAAGGCAACACCGATGCTAGATGCTGGAACCAATCCGCACGAACTTATGAAAGAGGAAATCTTACATAAGGATTCTGATGATAATTATGCAACAACTGGAGACTCGGAAAATATCAATACAGCTGATCTCGGAAAAGCGATAATTTCAGAGTCTGCAATAGTTGGCGCAGGAGCTATAGCAGCGGCAACCGCCATTGCAGCTGAAACTGTCAGAAAAGCAGCAGAAATTGGAGCAGAAAAAGAGTCAGTAGGAGCAGAGATTGCTGAGGCAGGAGCCAAAGCTTTAGTTGCAGATACGGAAGAGTCAACTAAAAATCCAGCGTTTACAGAACCAATGGAACCAAAAACAGAAGCATGGAAGACAGGGATTACATTTTCGATTCCTAAAATCAAAAAAACCGGGGATGTGTCAGGAGTAGGTCTTGAAATCCCGGTAGTAGATGAAAAAGGTAATTCGGAAGGAAAAGGGAAAGAAAAGTATAATAAGTCAATAGACAATGAGATGAAGAGCTGGGAACCACCACATCTTGATTCTTCAGAAACCCATCCTGAGTCCGGCGACATAGACAATGGCAATGAACAAAAGAAGGATAAGGTGTCATATCTAAACGCAACCAAGATAATGGAAGGCGTTAACGATATGCTTCAGCAGGAAATAGAGAGATTCGCCGGAAAAGACGAAAATGAAGTTCCTCAGATTAAAAAAGACACTAAAATGCTTTTAGATGATGATAAATTTGAAGATGAGGCAGGACAGGATCTTAATGATGATAAATCACAAGAATATACATCAGAAGTCAGAGATACATCAGATGCTCAAAAGCAAATAGAGGATGACAATCTAGAAACACAAAAGTTATCTGAAACAGAGAAGGCTGAGAATTCCGATGCTTATACTGAGGTGTGCGGAGAAGATGATTTGATGCAACTTCATATAAGCGGAGAGAAAGAAGAAAATTCTGATATTCAATCAGAAATTCCGGATGATGAATATATTCTGGCAGAAACGCTAGTAAGTCAGGATATGGCAAAAAAGCAGCTTAGGAAGATGACAGAAGAGGATAAAAATAAAGAAAAGACAAGAATTGATCTCGACAAAACAGTAGTTTTGGAGCAACTTGGCGATGAAATAAAAAATGTTTGTAATCAGGAAATTGAGGAAGATACAGAAGGCATTTCAGATAATTGTGACGAGCCTGATGACATCTATGAAGATTGTCAACATAGGGAAATTGCAGATCTTACAGATGAGGAAAGAGAGCTTTTCTCTTATTTCCTACCTGTTCCCAATATGAAAAAGACAATCTGCGGAGTTCTAACCAATGTTAAGGATAGATTAGACAGAAATGAAGGTCCTACGTCAGGAAATATAGCTATAGCTGGAGGACATGGAAGTGGCAAGACAACTATGGCAAAGGCTATAATTATGACGTTACAGACGGAGATGGATAAGCCTGGCAATAATATTGGACGAATAGATGCTGAAAAGCTTAATGATAAGAACTTCCAGGGAATTTATGAACGTATTAAAGGCGGATGCTTGGTAATAGAGCAAGCCGGAGACCTAAATAAAGAAACAGCAATTTCTTTATCCCTTCTGATGAATAATGATAATGATGGGACATTGATAATCCTTGAAGACACCAAGGCAGGGATAAACCGTGCTATTGGTTTGGATGGTAATTTTGGTAAGAAGTTTACGGAGAGAATCGACATACCTGTATTTACGGTAGATGAATTGGTGAATTTTGGACAAAAGTATGCCAAGGATGAAGGATATACCGTAGATGAAATGGGTAAGTTAGCTATGTATGACCGTATTACCAAGGAACAGAGGGGTGACCGCCCGATGTATCTAAGGGATGT
>JAKPAB010000354.1 GCA_029779695.1 Bacillota bacterium
CAACCAGTTCATAATATAATTATCGTGTGTAAATCCTTGAATGTGCCCATCGCTGGGGTATATCTTGTATTTTTTCTTTGACTGAATCTGATTATATGCAGCAAAACCTACATGTACAGGACAGTCGTCGTCAAATAAAGCGGCAGTAAATAGTACCGGACATTTAATCTTTGAGGCAAATGAACGGGTGTCTATATAATCCTGGATTTTCATTACCTCGTCGAATGTACATGCATTACCGTAGTATGCCAGATCGTTTTTCAGTTCCGTCTCACATATAGTGCGGATTTTTATCTGATGGCGCATGTCGCATGGGAATGGGTCGAAATAGGCACATGCCGCAATACGGTCAGAACACAAAGCGGCCGTTGCTAAAGTAAGTCCGCCACCTTGACTTCCACCTTTTACGGCAATTTTATCATGATCCACTTCTTCTCTGCTGCAAAGAAAATCTACTGCGCGTACGCAGTCCATATATATACCACGATAAGACACGCTGTCCTTGTCATACAGTTTGTATCCCCATATCCCAGGCAATTCAAAACCAGGATTAAAAACATCTGCACTGATACCATGCCCTCTGACGCAAAGAGCCAATTCTATTCTGTCGGTATTGTCACTAAGCATACCGTCAATATTCTCATATCCCCATCCATAACCAGGCACTTGCAACACGGCAGGGTGCTTTCCTGATGTACGTGGTACGAAATAATATCCACGAATAGTTATGTTTCCTAAAGATTGCATCTCAACGATGTATACATCTCTCTTGCTTTTGCTGCAAAGAGAATCAACCTTATGGATTCTATATTGTGGTGATATTGATGCTAGTTCCGACTTGGCCATAGTCCAATAATCGTCGAAATCGTCTTTAACTGTATTTCTGCAATTTATCTGTTCTGGGTTTACAGCCATCCATTGAGCATCTCCGCAATAACCTTTTCCATGCAATAATGCTGTTATCTGATAGAAGCCAGGTGATGCACATAGTCGACTAAGATTGATGATTTTTACAGAATCCTTACGGTTTAAGGTTATCAAGCTATCTATAATGGACTTATGAAAATCGTTCTCAATATTAAGTCTTACAAAGGCTTTCTGATTTGTATGGTAATGAATAGCTATTTTCTTGTTCTCATTAATAAATACATGGTTCTTTATCGGCATTGAAATTTTGATGCTTTCGATATTATTACCACTAACAGGACGTAGAGCAATAAGGGTGTTGCTTACTCCACCTGTATATCCTAGCGATGAACAATTTATAGAAATTTTGTTATTGCCTTTGTGCAAGACATTCCTCGCAATTACAAATGATTCAATAGTATCTTTACTCTCTCCAAACCGATTCCTAATATTTTTTGCGATGGTATCTCCATTTATTACGATACTGTTGACATCACATGCCATTCTTACATGTAATACATATTGTGATTTCAGATTTGATACATTAAAAATGTTGGATAGTTCGCAGTCTCCATCACCAGCAAAGTATCTTTGTCTTTCCCAAGAAAGCAATGTGTTTATAGATGAATGTTGTTTTGCCATGCGTGTGGTAAAACATGAGTTGTTTCTAAAAGAAATATTCCATGTCAACGGTAGTATATTCTCAGCATTACAATTAAAAGATATTATTGCTGACAAAAATGAACAGATAAGTGTTTTTATGTTTGTCTTCATATATTTATTATCTAGCATTTAGAGCATCCTTTCTTGATTGTCATAACACCTTTCTTTGACATGTGTGATCATTATTGTCACTGCAGCATGTGCGGATTTTACACCATGCCGCTTTCTTGTTCTTGCGACATCCAGGACATTTGTCATTCATAAACTTACTACAAGAGCCACAATATAAACCGCAATATGCAATCAGCTCATTGTCTATTTTTACCTCTTTATCCATTTCGTTATAAATTGTAATATAATATATGTTATGAACATAGGTTGCAGAACGATGTCTGCAACCTACACTTAATTATACTATTGGTACATAAATCTCTGTTTGCAGTTCTTCCGGTTTCGTGCATTCGGGGTCATTGAGATAAATCTCGAAGGCAGGTCTTTCATCCAATTGATAACCCCCATCGGGAATACATTTACCAAAAACGGTATCATAAACCTCACCTAGTTTCTCATACGTTCCTTTATACAGGAATGCCACGTATTTTCCACCGGCAATCTCTTTCGCGCCGATTTCCCCCTTTGGCTCCATTTCGAAAGGCAGAGCAAGGCATACATCCGCCCGCTGCTTG
>JAKPAB010000045.1 GCA_029779695.1 Bacillota bacterium
CCGAATGCCAATCCAGACAATATCCGTCAACAACTTTCGGGAATGAATATTCTGGTAGAAGAATGGGGAGGAAATGTACAGGCTCAGGAAATTTCTGCTAAATTTGGTAATAATGTAGATTTATTGTTAGAAAAAGTGCTTTTACAAGCCGAAATGCTTGAGTTAAAAGCTAATCCAAATAAAGTAGCTAATGGTGTTGTAATAGAAGCTTCTCTAGACAAAGGTAGAGGTTATGTTTCTACAGTACTAGTTCAAGGTGGAACTCTAAAAGTAGGAGATTATCTTTTAGCAGGTAAAAATCATGGGAAAGTAAAAGCAATGCTAGACGAAAGAGGAAGACAGCTAAAAGAAGCAGGTCCTTCTATTCCGGTAACGGTTCTTGGTCTAGACGGAGCGCCTACTGCTGGTGATAAGTTTAAGGTTTATGAAGACGAAAGAGAAGCTAAATCTATCGCTAATAAACGCGAACAGCTACAAAGAGAGCAAACCATCAGAACTAAAAAACACCTTACACTAGACGAACTAGGAAGAAGAATTGCTCTAGGTGATTTCAAAGAGTTGAATATTATCTTAAAAGGAGACGTAGATGGTTCAGTAGAGGCATTATCAGACCAATTACAAAGATTATCAACCGAAGAAATAAGCATCAATATTATCCATAAAGGGGTAGGTCAAATTACTGAATCAGATGTTCTATTAGCAGCAGCATCAGATGCTATTATGATTGGTTTCAACGTAAGAGCAGGCGCTAACGCCAAAGAATTAGCAGATAGAGAAGAAATAGAAATCAGAACGTATTCTGTAATCTATGCAGCTATAGATGAGGTAAAAGAAGCAATGGAAGGTATGCTTTCGCCTGAAATAAAAGAACAAGTAATAGGTAACGTAGAAATTAGAGAGACATTCAAAATTTCAAAAGTAGGAACTATTGCAGGTTGTATGGTATTAACCGGTAAAGTAACCAGAAATTCTAAAATTAGACTGCTTAGAGATGGTATTGTGAAATTTGACGGTGAGCTAGAATCGTTAAAACGTTTCAAAGATGATGTAAAAGAAGTGACCAAAGGTTATGAATGTGGATTAAATATCAAAGGATATAATGATATTGAAGTAGGAGATATCTTAGAAGTTTACGAAGAAATAGCGGTTAAGAAAAAATTGAAATAAAATTTATA
>JAKPAB010000046.1 GCA_029779695.1 Bacillota bacterium
GGAATACAACTGTATCATCTCCACTTTCTGACAGGTCTGCTTCTATATCCTTCTCATCCCGTTCTGACAGATTTAGAATATCATATTTAAATCTTCCATATTTTTTCACTGCCTTGGTAAATGATTCGGTATCAAGCTTGCCGATATAAGAGTTATCCGTCACAAACTTTATATTTTTAACATCCGGTAATGCCTTCTTGATAAAATCAAAATTGGCATTGTAATCATACTGTTCTATTATTCCTGTTATATTGCCGTACTGCTCTGCTTCTTTTACAAGTGCTGGGTCCTGTACTCCAAAATAAACGACAGGAGTATCACCAAATATGTCACTTCTCTCCATTAGAAATGAAAGTGCAGCATCATCTCCCGCTATATAACAGTCAAATTTAGGTAGTCTATATAATTTATTTCTGAGATATCTATATAATATGGACAGATCGTAATCCGTATTAAAACGTCTAGTATCCATGAATTCATAATTGATCTCGTACTTATCCTCTGGCAATGCCTCACGTATGCCTGTGAGTTCCTGTTTACATGCATCATCATTCATGCTGTATGAGCTTAGAAACATGACTCTATATTTATCCGATGATGCCTTTATATTGACAGTATCTACCTTAGCATCAGCTGTTTCAGCGGCACAGCATATCAGACTCTGTCCCATAATAATCTGAACAGACAGTATGCAAAATATGAAGATCTTTCTTAGTTTTTTTAGCATTCTGTCAGTTTGCATGATAGATAGCCAATCCTTCCCCCACCGCTTCAGAAATATTTCTGTTTCCTGTTACAAGTTCTGGCATTCCGTGACATCATTTATTTAAATTCTATATGGTATAGGACAACATTGAGCCGATGGCTTGATGTGATTAAAAATATACTACGTCCATTTATCACTTTAGTTCAGTATTTATTTTACCATTTAACATATTAGAATTAAACGAAAATTTATCAGACATTATTGCTTTTTTTGTAATATTTAACTGCTTGCAAAAAAAACCACACTTCTTCAAGTGTGGCATTCTCCATTTTATTTTTTTAATTATATAATAAAAATTTATATTACAAGTTCTGTATCAGTACTCATCCATAAAATTATGCGTTTTACCCTCTGTTTTATATGCAATAATTGTTTTGAGATTTATATTTTCCACACTCTTAAAAATATTCTTTTCGACGTATGGATTATCTTTTTTTAAATCTGCAATGATTTTTTTGGTAACTTTTCGCTTAGACTCTGATTCCTTAACCGGATCTCCTGAATTAACCATCTCTGTAAAATGACATGCACATTGCAAAAACTCTAAATTATTAGCGTCTCTCCATGCAATTACATCCTCTTCTCTTATGAGATACATTGGACGGATAAGTTCCATTCCCTCAAAATTATTACTCTTTAGCTTAGGCATCATTGTCTGAATCTGCCCTGACCATAGCATACCCATAAGTATGGTTTCAATTACATCATCATAGTGATGGCCAAGTGCGATCTTATTACATCCTAGATCCTGAGCTTTTTTATAGAGATACCCTCTCCTCATTCTCGCGCACAAATAACATGGAGAAGTATCTATAGTATCTACCACATCAAAAATCGGTGAATCAAAAATATGAACCGGGATGTTTAATTTCTCCGCATTCACATCTATCATTTTTCTGTTTATTTCTGTATAACCAGGATCCATAACAATAAATTCCAACTCAAAAGGGAATTTGTGATGTCTCTGAAGCTCCTGAAATAAAACAGCCATAAGCATTGAGTCTTTTCCACCGGAAATACATACCGCAATTTTATCTCCAGGCTGTATCAAATCATATTCTCTTATAGCCTTGGCAAATTTACTAAATAATTTTTCTTTAAATCGTCTATTTTTCATGAGGCTTATAATATCATTTATTTATTTGTTTTTCATTCCTTTTTGATTTTTTTGTGTATTTTTGTGTTTTTTTCAGGACATTTTATTTGGATAATGTATAATATTTATTGGTAATTTGTTAACAAGGAAACTATCAGAGAAGAGGTTATAACATGGCAAAAATTGATTTAACCAAATACGGAATCAACGGGGCAACAGAAATACTTCACAATCCTTCTTATGAAGACTTGTTTAAAGAAGAAACTAAACCAGAGCTTACGGGCTATGACAAGGGCCATATCAGTGAGCTTGGCGCTGTAAACGTCATGACAGGAGTTTACACCGGGCGTTCTCCTAAAGATAAGTACATAGTTGTAAATGATGATTCAGAAAACAATGTATGGTGGAATAGTGAAGAATATCCCAATGACAATCATCCTATGACAGAAAAAGTATGGGATGAAGTCAAGGAATATGCTAAGAAAGAACTTTCAGGAAAGAGACTTTTTGTAATGGATGCATTCTGTGGTGCCAACAACGACACTAGAATGGCTGTTCGTTTTATCATGGAAGTTGCTTGGCAGGCACATTTTGTCAAGAACATGTTCATCCGTCCTACAGATGAAGAACTAGAGAATTTTGAACCTGACTTCGTTGTATATGCAGCTTCTAAGGCCAAGGTCGAGAACTACAAAGAGCTCGGACTTCGTACTGATACCTGCGTAGCTTTTAATACAAAATCACGTGAGCAGGTCATACTGAACACATGGTATGGCGGAGAGATGAAGAAGGGTATGTTCTCAATGATGAACTACTACCTTCCTCTTAAGGGAATTGCAGCAATGCATTGCTCAGCTAACACTGATATGAACGGTGAAAATACAGCAATTTTCTTTGGTCTCTCAGGAACAGGCAAGACAACACTTTCAACTGATCCTAAGCGTCTTCTTATCGGCGACGATGAGCACGGCTGGGATGATAATGGAGTATTTAACTTTGAGGGTGGCTGCTATGCCAAGGTCATCGATCTGGACAAAGAGTCTGAGCCCGATATCTACAATGCCATCAAGAGAGATGCTCTTCTTGAGAATGTAACTCTTGATGATAAGGGTGTAATTGATTTCCACGACAAGAGCGTTACTGAGAATACTCGTGTATCTTACCCTATCGGTCATATCAAAAATATTGTAAAACCTATATCTCACGCTCCTGCTGCCAAGAATGTAATCTTCCTGTCAGCTGACGCTTTCGGTGTTTTGCCTCCTGTATCAGTTCTTACACCTGAGCAGACTCAGTATTACTTCCTGTCAGGCTTCACAGCTAAGCTTGCCGGAACCGAAAGAGGAATTACAGAACCTACCCCTACTTTCTCAGCTTGCTTTGGTCAGGCTTTTCTAGAGCTTCATCCTACAAAATATGCTCAGGAGCTTGTTAAGAGAATGGAGCAGTCAGGTGCAAAGGCATATCTCGTTAACACAGGCTGGAATGGAACTGGCAAGAGAATCTCAATCAAGGATACCCGTGGTATCATCGATGCAATCTTAAACGGAGATATCAAGAACGCTCCGACCAAGAAGATTCCTTACTTCAATTTTGAGGTTCCTACAGAGCTTCCCGGTGTTGATCCTGCTATTCTTGATCCTCGTGATACTTACACTGATGCTTCTGAATGGGAAACCAAGGCCAAGGATCTCGCTGCAAGATTTAACAAGAACTTCGTTAAATACACAGGCAATGAATCTGGTAAGTCTCTTGTATCTGCAGGTCCTCAGCTGTAGAACATACCTGTCACAAAATTTTAAATCGTAATTTTTAATTTGTAAAAAGATCTTCAATTACTATTTAAATAATTGTAATAAAATCTTTAATGTCAATTTAGTTAATTATAAAAAGATCTTTAATGAGTATTCACTTAATTGTAATTAGATTTGCAATGTCTATTTTATAAGATGCAAGCAAAAAATCTCTTTGAATAAAGTTTATTCAAAGAGATTTTTTTATTTAGAATTACGATTTTGTTTATTTCTTATCTTACAAATTTCAAATTGAAGATTAATTATAATTTTATATAAATTTCAAGTTACTGATTCATTGTTATTTCATATGAATTTCAAGTTACTGCTTCATTGTTATTTCATATGAATTTCAAGTTACTGCTTCATTGTTATTTCATATGGATTTCAAGTTACTGCTTCATTATACTTTTATTAAATTTTCAAGTTATAGATTTCGAATCTGATTATATTCATCTCAATTCACGGATTCCCTATCTGATTATATTTATCTCAATTCAAAGATTGCTTGTCCTTATTACTTTAATCATAATAAAGTTGATTCATAACAAAGCATACCTTACATTATCAAAAAAATCTTTGTTAGCTCCATAAGAATGTCTACGTTTTTCATCATGCTTTGAATGGGAACATACTCGAAACGACCATGAGCATTTTCATACCCTGCGCTGAGATTTGGACATGGCAGACCACGATTGGAAAGTGCGCTTCCATCCGTTCCACCTCGAAAAGCCTCTTTGTGTGGCAATACTCCACGATTCGATATTGCATTTCTAAGGCATTCGATCATCCACTCTTCTTTGCTAACAGCTTCTTTCATAGAACGATACTGCATTTTGAAGCTTATTTTTACTGTTCCATCTCCATATTTCTTATTCAACGATTCTACACAGGATATTAGAAATTTCTTTCTTTGATCAAAATTTTCCATATCGAAATCTCTGATTATCATGTCAACTATAGCATATTCTGCGTTTCCCGAAGCCTCTTGTACAAAAAAGAAACCTTCCATTCCTTCTGTTGTTTCAGGACGCTGATTTTCCGGAAGCATACTTATAAATTCAGCCGAAAAGATAAGTGCATTTTTTAGCTTGTCCTTGGCTGTTCCGGTATGAACACTAAATCCATTGAATTCTAAATGTACCGCATCTGCATTAAAAGTCTCATCCATATACCAGCCCAAATGATCTCCATCCAATGTATACGCCGTTGGAGATGCAAATTTTTTTAGATCAAGATTTTTGGCTAATCCCCCGACTTCTTCATCCGGGGTAAATGCAATTGATATTGCTCCATGAGGTATATCTTTACTAATCAGTATCTCAAGATAAGTCATTATCACAGCAATAGATGCCTTATCGTCGGCACCTAATAATGTTGTTCCATCCGTAAGTATAAGATCCTGCCCAATATAACTTCTTAGTTCAGGAAATTTATTTACTTCCATTACAATGTGCTTATCATTGTTTAAAACAATATCTTTTCCATCATAATTCTTTAGTTCCCAAGGCTTACATCCATCACCAGGTGCATCCGGAGCCGTATCCATATGAGCGATCAACCCTAGTGTAGGACATTTGACATTATTATTGCTTTTATTAGACTCCGTAAGATGCGCATAAACTATACATGCGTCAGCATCAAAGCTACAATCTTGAATCCCAATCTTCTGTAATTCATCCAATAACAACTTTGCCAGATCAATCTGTCCCTTTGTAGTTGGAACACTTTCACTGTGATTAGAAGATTGAGTATTTATCTTGGCATATTTCATCAGCCTATTCATAACTGCGTCATGTATATTTTCCATTTTAGTAATCTTTTCTTTTTTAATTAATTGTTTTTTTCAAAAATTAGTATGCATTTTCTTTTTAAAAAACTAATATGCTTATTTTGGGAA
>JAKPAB010000101.1 GCA_029779695.1 Bacillota bacterium
TACCCAAAATTACGAACCAAAAGGGAAATGAGTATTTACATCTCATTCAACATGCCATGGGACTTCGCAAGAGTCTGACCTTTCATGTTGCCAGACATTCCTTCGCAACTTTAGCTATTTCACATGGCGTGCCTATTGAAGATGTAGCCAGAATGTTAGGTCATGAAGACATTCGTACTACACAGATTTATGCCAAGATTCTGAAGAGCACCATCAATGAGTATTCCACAAAATTGCAGGATTCGATAAAATAAAGACGTTAAGCTACTTAATCCGCAGCGATCATCTCAACTTGATTGTTGCGGATTTATGTATTAGCTATGAGATGCATCCTTCAAAATGAAGAAAAATATACAGTAAATAACACATCTGAAATAG
Source organism: Bacillota bacterium (assembly GCA_029779695.1). GTDB lineage: Bacteria > Bacillota > Clostridia > Lachnospirales > Lachnospiraceae > Lachnocurva. The sequence goes on from JAKPAB010000101.1 coordinate 379, forward strand.
AACGGCGACCAACAAAGATGAATATGTTATGAACTCATATTTAGAATTAGTTGCAGACTATATGTATTGAGAGAAGTAGATCACTTGCCATCAATGAGTTAATAAAACAAAATTTTGGGCTATTTACCTCTTTTGCAACTCAGTTGCAAAGAATTATATATACTTTTGTAGTCAAATGAAAAGAATACAATACATATCATCTATTGCAATAGCATTGATAATGATGATGTTGACAGCCCCCATGTTGCATCATCATCACAACAATCAGATATGTACAATTGAGGAAATTTGTGCCATTGACGGAAATATCAATGATAATCATACCTCACATGCTCAAAATGAAGAAGAAGGATGTCCATTGCAGCAAATTCGTAATTTTACAAGCAATGTGAAGAGCGCAACAAATGCATATGACATTTCTTTATCTCAAATTCCGTGGCTATTAGGTATATTTACAAACACAATAATTGATTTTAATAATAGTGATTGCAGGATTATTGATTATCCAACTAATTATGCGGAACTGACTCAAGCAAATAATACTGCACATTCAAGAAGAGGACCTCCCCTTTTGTAATAATACAACATTTTTGAGAAGGTAATTCTTTACATATTCAATTACTATAGATCATCTAACATAGAGAGAATCCAATAAGTTTGAATTTATTGAATTGCTTGACTATATAATACTATTGGCAATTATGTATTGCTAAATATATAGTTTTCAAGATCATGTGCCTTCCAAAAATTGCGATTTCATCTGACATTCATGTGTCATTAATGTAATTAATCTTAGGAGAAGAATGGTATCTTCTCATATATAATTTACATATAATCCATTTAGTTAATTGTAAGAAATTTTAAAATCATGATCAATAAAATCATTTTATATTCCATACGACATAAATTTGTCGTACTATTACTGGTCGTTATAATAATCGGTGGTGGCTTTTACTCCCTCCGTACCATTAATGTTGACTCAACGCCCGATATTACTAACAATCAAGTCCAGATAATTACTACTGCAGAAAATCTGTCAACAGGCGATATAGAACAGTTTGTCACTTATCCAGTTGAATTAGCCATGTCTAATTTACCTGGAGTAAAGGATATTCGATCTGTATCTAGATTTGGGCTTTCTGTCGTTACCGTTATTTTTACGGATAAAATGGGCACATACCAGCCACGTCAGTTGGTACAAGAAAAATTAAGTGAAGTAAAAGAACAAATACCGGAAGGTTTTGGAACGCCGAAAATGGGACCAATTACAACAGGTCTCGGAGAAATATTTCAATACACATTGGTTCCCAAAGATTCCTCAAAATATACGCCGCAAGAATTGCGTACAATACAGGACTGGATCGTAAAACGTCAAATGGCAATGATGCCAGGGGTTGTAGAGGTGAATTCGTTTGGAGGCAGTATAAAACAATATGAAATTGCTCTATCATCAGAACGTCTAAATGCTATGAACATAACGATATCCGATGTGTTTGAATCACTCAAGAAAAACAATATCAACACAGGCGGGGCTTATATTGAGCGGGATCACATGGCAAACTTTATTCGCGGAGAAGGATTATTGAAGTCGATAGATGATATAAAAAGTATTGTTGTAAAGAAGGAAAATGGAATTCCGATTTTAGTAAGTGATGTCGCAGAAGATGTCCGATTTGGTGAGCAAGTACGTTATGGAGCCTTCACGCAAGATGGCCATGAGGCTGTAGGTGGCATGATACTGATGCTTAAAGGAGCCAACTCTGACAAAGTTGTAAGAAGTGTAAAAGAACGGATAAAGTCAGTTCAAAAGTCATTACCTCCTGGTATTACGATAAAGCCATTTCTTGATCGTTCCAATCTCATTCAACGCACAACAAGTACTATTGGACGCAATTTGATAGAAGGTGCTCTTATTGTTATTTTCGTACTAGTACTGCTCTTAGGAAGTATTAGAGGTGGCATTATCACGGCGTCGGTTATACCGTTAGCTCTTCTTTTTGCTTTTATTCTGATGCGCATTTTTGGGGTATGGGCCAATTTAATGAGCTTAGGAGCCATTGATTTCGGAATTATAGTGGACGGTGCGGTGATAATCGTTGAAGGTATTACTCATAAGATAGAATCAAGAACGAAAAAGAAAATGGAATTCAATCGAGATATTATGGATACCATAAGTTACGATTCGGCATCCACAATGATGGGTTCTGCCTTTTTCGGACAACTTATCATACTTATCGTATTTACGCCCATACTGTTTCTTTCAGGTGTGAGCGGTAAAATGTTTCAACCTATGGCTTTAACATTCTCTTTTGCCATAATAGGTGCAATTATCCTATGTCTTACGTACGTACCAATGATCTCATCTATAGTATTGCGTCCATCCAGAAAGCCGAACAGTATTATTACTCGTTTAGAAAACAGACTTGAGGAATTTAGTTTGAGATTAATGAATAAAATACATGCAGGCTATGAACCGCTTTTGAATTTCTCACTTGGTCACAAAACACTTATTCTTTCCGTTGCTATTTCTTTATTTGCTATGGCAGTAATAGCGTTTAGTCGCATGGGGGGAGAGTTTATGACTAGTTTAGATGAAGGTGATATTGCCATGCAGACATTTTTGCGCCCAGGCAGTTCTCTATCCGAAACTATAAAACGAGAAGAAGAGGTGGAACGGTTATTACTAAAGAGTTTCCCTGAAATTAAAACCGTATGTGCCCGAATTGGTGTTGCTGATATACCGACCGATCCTATGGGATTTGATTATACTGACAGTTTCATAATTCTGGAAAAAGACATGAGTAAATGGAAATCAGCAAAGACAAAAGAAGAATTGATTGAGAAGATTAAGGCTAAACTAAGTGTGCTTCCGGGTTTGAATTTCTCATTTTCGCAACCTGTAGAATTACGATTTAATGAGTTACTAACAGGTATACGAGAAGATGTTGCAGTGAAACTATATGGTGATGACCTTGATAAATTAAATGAAATGGGTGAAAAGATGGTTAGCATCATCAGCAAGATAAAAGGAGCAGGAGACGTATCACTTGAACGAACGTCAGGACTTCCACAAATAACAGTAAAGTACGATCATCAAAAAATAGCCCAATATGGACTGAATATAGAAAAACTGAATCAGTATGTGAGTGCTGCATTTGCCGGCAGTAAGGCTGGAGTGATTTTCGAAGGGGAAAAACGTTTCGATATGGTAATACGCCTTGATCAGAAAGAGCGAAAGGGCATAGAAGACTTGCAAAATTTATATGTCGACTTGCCAGACGGGCAGCTTATTCCATTGAAAGAAGTGGCTGATATCAGTTATCAGCCAGGTCCAATGCAAATATCAAGAGATCAGGCCTCACGGCGAATATATGTTGGGGTGAATGTACGAGGAAGGGATGTTCAGTCGCTTGTAGAAGAAATCCAGAAGAAACTAGACAAAGAACTTAAGATGCCGGCGGGCTATCGAATTACTTATGGCGGAGAATTTCAGAACTTGCAAGATGCCAAGGCTCGCCTGATGATTGTAATGCCAATAGCGATGCTGCTTATTTTCATCTTACTCTATTTCGCCCTGAAATCTGTTAAGCAGGCTTTGATGATATATATGGCTGTGCCACTTGCCGTCATCGGAGGTATTTTCTCACTTGTCTTGCGTGGCATGCCATTCAGTATTTCAGCAGGAGTAGGGTTTATTGTCCTCTTTGGAGTTGCAGTACTCAATGGACTTGTATTAATTAATAGGTTTAATTCATTAAAAGAAAAAGGAATGACAAATGTAATAGATCGCATTAAAAATGGAACACGCGAAAGATTGCGTCCTATACTCCTTACAGCTACTGCTGCCATGATGGGATTCTTGCCAATGGCTGTTTCTAGTTCTGCAGGAGCAGAAGTTCAGCGGCCATTAGCTACCGTCGTTATTGGAGGGTTGTTTAGCGCAACATTGCTTACATTGATAGTTGTGCCCATCTTGTACGCTTTGGAAGAACGAATCGGTAAGCACCCTCTGCCTGGCAAGATGATATCGTCAACAGCCTTTGTTATTATGATGTTGGCAATGCCTTCGGCAATGAAAGCCCAGCAGCCTATATCACTCAACAAGGCTATTCAGATGGCAATAGATACTTATCCGTCAATTAAATCAGCCAGGTTGGATGTGAAAGCTCAAACGGAGCTGAAACGTACCGCTTGGGATATTGGAACTACTGAAATATCCACAGGTACTGAAGAAAAGGGTAGAGGTAACAATGCCATAACAACACTAATATCAGTCAGACAGAATCTCGATATTCTAGGAATAGGAGCCCGTTCTAAATATTATAGTAAACAAATAGATGTTTCCAAAGCACAAGTTAAGGTAGCAGAGATAGAATTGCGTCGTGAAGTGAGTATTGATTATGGAACGGCTTATGTGGCTCACCAACGTCTGATAGTATATGATAGACTTGATTCTATTTATAGGAATTTTGAGAAAGCCGCAAAATTGCGTTACGAGACTGAAGCTACCTCGAAGTTAGAATATATCTCAGCCCAAAACCAAGCTCGACAGATAAGGCTGATGAAGCAGCAGGCAATTCAAGATGAACAGATAGCACTAAGAAATCTCAATCGTTGGCTTGGAGACAAAATTCTTTATACAACAGACGGTAGCATTGCCGGATTGTCAACTGATATTATTCAACCATCGACAATTCATCCTACATTGCAATTTGCTGATGAAAAGATAAAACTTGCGGGAAGCAAGTATAAAATGGAAAAATCAGAATTCTTTCCTAAGTTTTTTGTTGATTACGGTCGGCAAAAGATAGGATCAGTATCGGGCTATTATTCCTATCAAGTTGGTCTAAGTATACCGCTTTTCTTTGGAGCTCAGTCTGGACGTACTAAATCTGCAAAGATACAGTGTGATATTGCTCAGCAGAACTATGATCTTCAGCAGCGAGAATTGACATCACAACGAAATACCACCACTGGTCAATATGAAAAATGGAAAAGTTCCTTGAGCTATTATAATGAGACTGCTCTTCCTTTGGCCAAAGAGCAGCAACAAGCCGCTATGCAGTACTATCTAAAGGGAGCAACAGATTACATTGGATTCATCCAAAACATGAAAGATGCTGCCCAAATTCAATTGGACTATTGGAATTGTTATAGTGAATATCTGATCACGAAATTTAATTTGGAATATTATTATTAATCATATATACAAAAGAAATGAAATACAAATTATTATATGTAGTTATCGTAGTTAGTTCTACAGTTATTCTGTCTTCTTGTGGGAAAAAAGAAGAACAGTCAAAAGAAGTTAGTACCTCTGTTCGCGATGGAAATGCGTCACAGGCCGACGTATCTCTTACCGACGCTCAAAAGGATTCTCTCAATGTTACCATTGGCAAGATGCCCACTTATAAGTTTCATGGGCTGATAGAAGCCAATGGTACATTATCCGTAATGCCACAGAGTGAAGCTTCAGTATCACCATATATTGGAGCTAATGTAAAGATGATATTTGTAAAAGAGGGACAAACCGTTAGTCGCGGACAAGTTTTGGCAAGTCTGTCACATCCCGATTTGCTTGATTTGCAGAGCCGTTATTTAACATCATACAATCGTATGAAGTTTGTTGCCCAAGAATATAATCGCCAGAAAAAACTTTATGCAGAGAAAATTGGTGCAGGAAAAGATTTCCAACAGATACAGGCGGAATATAATTCTTTAAATGCAGAACTTCGGACGACGGAGTCACAGCTCAATCTTATTGGAATAAATCCTGTCAGTGTGCGCAAAGGTAAGGCCATTATGAGCATAGCTGTTAAAAGCCCTATCAATGGTACAGTGGAAAAAATTAGTATAAAGACAGGTCAGTTTGCCGATTCTCAAACCCCGATGTTTCGTGTCGTCAATATAAACAATGTTTATGCAGATCTTCTGGTTTTTGAAAAAGATATTCCAATGGTAAAAGTTGGTCAGAAAGTTTCACTATCCTTGAAATCTGCCACTGGTGCAACATATACAGGGAAAGTGTATTCTGTGGGAACCACATTCGACAGCAACCCCAAGGCTGTACATGTGCGTGTCAGTATCGATGGAGCAAAGCGAGGGCTTATCGTGGGAATGTATCTCTGTGGAAAGATAGAATCAAGTATAAAAAACCTTGTCGCAATACCTGAAGAGGGAATCGTGGATGATTCAGGAAAATCATATATTTTTTCAGTGACACATCAAAATAACAAGTGGCTTTTTCATCCTATTGAGGTAAAGAAGGGAAGGACAGAAAATGGATATGTGGAAATTGTGAAAGCTGAAAGAATAAGCAACAATACAATTTTTGCACTTGATAACGCCTATTATATACTTTCCGAAATGAAAAAGAATGAAACAGGCGAAGAGTAGTTTATAAGAATGTATTTACTAATATTATTTATCGTATGAACCAAAAATTGTTTAAAATAATAGTTTCTGCAATACTTTTGATAGGTGCTGTTATAGTTGAAAGAATGGCTAATTTAGCCGTTTGGCAACTTCTGATAGTATATCTTGTTCCATATTTACTGGTGGGATACGATGTTATTAAAGAAGCTCTTGTGGGCTTAGCCAAAGGGAATGTCTTTAATGAAAACTTCCTTATGGTTATTGCCACTTTTGGAGCATTGTGTATTGGTTTCTTGCCAGGAAGTGCAACAGAATTTCCAGAGGCGGTGTTTGTTATGCTGTTCTTTCAAGTGGGAGAACTGTTTGAGGACATAGCAGAGGGGCACAGCCGAAAGTCTATTTCGGATTTAATGAACATTCGTCCTGATTCTGCTAATGTGTTACGTGGTAATGCTATTAGTGTAGTATCACCAGAAACCATAGCTGTAGGAGAAATTATTGTAATAAAACCAGGAGAGAAGGTTCCTCTTGATGGCATAGTGATGGAAGGTTCGTCCAATCTGGATACAGTTGCATTGACAGGTGAAAGTTTTCCTCGAGAAATAAACGTAGATGATACCGTTATATCAGGTTGCGTTAATATATCTGGTTTACTCAAAGTAAAAGTCACGAAAGACTTCGGACAGTCTACAGTTTCTAAGATTATTAACTTAGTAGAAAATTCAAGTGTAAATAAATCGAAGAGTGAAACCTTTATTGCTAAATTTGCTCGAGTTTATACACCAATCGTAGTGTCTGTGGCACTTGCTCTAGCTATCTTACCACCTCTTTTTTCTTATGATTTTATGGTAACATTTCCTGTGTGGCTAAATCGCGCATTGACATTTCTGGTAGTATCTTGCCCATGTGCATTGGTTATATCTGTTCCCCTCACTTTTTTTGGAGGCATTGGTGGAGCTAGCAAGAATGGAATACTCATAAAAGGAGGAAACTACATGGAGACACTTGCCAAAATTGGAATTGTCGTTTTCGATAAGACAGGAACGTTGACAGAAGGGAAATTTGAAGTTAGCACCATTCATCCAAATAATATTAATGAAAATCAATTGTTACATTTAGCCGCTCATGTTGAACGTTTCTCTACACATCCTATAGCCATTTCTTTGCGAAATGCATATCCCAATGAAAACGATGACTGCAAGATAGAAGATATAGAAGAAATATCAGGCCATGGTATTCGTGCAAAGGTGAATGGCGAGATTGTTTGCGTAGGTAATACCAAGATGATGGATTCTATTGGGGCAAAATGGAAGCCATGTGAAAAGAGCGGTACAATTATTCATATCGCTGTCAATGGATTGTACGTTGGGCATATCGTTATATCAGATAAGATTAAGGAAGATTCAAAAGATGCGATTGCCGCCCTGAAAGCAGAAGGTATTGAAAAAACGATAATGCTTACGGGCGATCGAAAAGAAGTTGGAGAGGCCGTTGCAAAAGAACTATGTTTGGATGAATATCATGCAGAACTTCTTCCTGCAGATAAAGTGAAATATTTGGAGCGTATTATCAAAGAGAAAAAAAGAAAAACCTATTTAGCTTTCGTTGGAGACGGTATCAATGATGCTCCTGTATTAGCTAGGGCAGATGTCGGAATAGCAATGGGCGGACTTGGATCCGATGCAGCCATTGAGGCGGCAGATGTAGTTCTTATGGATGATAAACCAAATAAAATAGCAGTTGCTGTCAATATTGCTCGTCGAACAATTAGAATCGCAAGGCAAAATGTTATATTTGCTATTTTTGTTAAGGTTCTAGTCCTTGTACTCGCAGCTTTTGGTATCGCTACAATGTGGATGGCAGTATTTGCAGATGTGGGTGTAACTATCTTAGTAATACTTAATGCTGTACGAACACTTGAAGGATAGTTGTTCATAATTAAATATAGCAGCATGATTTCCGTACAACCCAGATTTATGCGAAGATTCTGAAGAGCACCATCAATGAGTATTCCACAAAATTACAGAATTCGATAAAATAAAGATGTTAAGCTATGTAATCCGCAGCAATCATTTCAACTTGATTGTTGCGGATTTATGTATCAGCCATGAAATGCCATAAAATCCGCACTTCAAAATGAGGAATATTAATTTGAAGGCAAGGAACACAATCTGGAAGAATTCTATGATCGCGTTCACTATATATTTTCCTATGTAATGCCCTATGATGGCACCTTCTAAAGCTGACATGGTCATTCATATTTATATATGACAAAGTTACTAAATTATTATGAGAAAAACGAATATTCGGGCAATGATTTTCAATTAGATAAATGGTCTAATATAGCGCTACTCGAATGATGTAATGATACATTGTACCAATATCCTATTTATATATTCTTGCATTATTTGAATCAATGATTATTTCATTTAAGCAACCATCAATTGCATCTATTATCGGTTTGTCGTAACTAATTTCGTGATGAACATCTTTTCCCTAAAGTTATCTTTGTAACTTTGAATGGAGAGCCATGTGTGGGAGGTTCAACAGGCTTTGCAGAATTTGTTTAGCAAGTTGTACTTTTGTGCGGACAAAACGGAGTTTCGCCTTCAAAAGTAACTTGCCAACTTCTGTGAAGTTGGGAAAATGCCCTCGCAACTCGGCCTTTTATTTATAGAAGAAATGGGACATAAGACGAAACGATTGTGGATAAGGATGTCGCTTGAAGAAGAACAACTACTGAAAGAGAAAGCTGTTAATTACAAGACAATTAGCAGCATGGTATGGGATGCCATCAAAATCTTTGATGACAAAGCAACTATAGGGAAATTTGACGCTCTCAATGAAATGATTGCCCTATACCGAAAATATCAGCAAGACCTGTCCTGGATGGGTGGAAACTTTAATCAAGTGGTCAAGCGAGCCAATGAACTTGCCATAGGAGAAGAACTAACTATGCCATACTTCAAGCAAGTGCTTTTCCCTAAAATAGAAGAGCTTCAGAACCTTCTTTGCGACATTAAGCGGGAACAACATCAGATAGCCAAGAAATTGACTAAATTATGATTATACCATTATACTAATCAATTATTACTCCTTTTAAACATTACAGCATTGATATAATAATGATTGCTACTATTCTACCATCAAGTTCAAATTTTCATGCAGTAGATTACAATGAGCGAAAAGTCGTCCAGGGCAAAGCAGAACTGCTACAGATTACAAATTTCGGTTTTGTAGGTGCTGTTGGCAAGTACACGCCTGATGACTTGAAACAATATTTGGTCGAATACTCATCACGTATCAATAAACGCATACGTAAGCCACAATTCCATCTGGCGATATCCTGCCGTGGAGATGAATATACCAAAGAACAGTTAATGGACTTTGCTCATCAATATCTTAGAGAAATGGGGTATGCCGAAGAAGGTCAGCCATTGCTTATATATTCTCATCACGATACGGCCAACAATCATATTCACATCATCACCAGTCGTGTCGCCCCGGACGGGCACAAGATAGATCATAACCATGAGCGCATTCATTCTCAGCAGGTCATCAACAAACTACTTGATCAAGACATAAGCCAAAAGGTGCAACAAATGTTGGCACAAGCACTTCAATACAGATTTGCCAGTCTCAGTCAGTTTAAAGCCATTCTTGAATCTGATGGATATGAATGTTTCGAGAAAGACGACCGGTTATGTGTCAAACGTGGCGGGTGTATTTTAGGTACAATACCGATTGAATCTCTCATGACCAAATATAGCCTGCTTGATGAAGCAGAGCAAAAACGTAAAAATCAGCTACGTGCTATTCTTCGCAAATATCACCAAATGGCAGTTTCCAAGGAAGAACTGAAGCAAATAATGAAAAAACGTTTCGGTGTAGACCTCATATTCTTTGGTTCAAAGGATAAACCGTATGGTTATATGATTATAGACCACAAGAACAAAATAGTATATAAGGGAAGTGAAGTGCTATCTATGAAACAGTTACTCAGTTTCCAGAACCGCGAAGAGAGACTGGAAAAGATTGATATGTTTATTGATGCTATACTTGAAGATAACAAGAAACTATCTACTTATGATTTGAACACACTGCTTTGGCGCCAGTTCGGAAGCTATGTCACGAAGGGACGCATAGCATTTCGTAACGAACGCATCTTATTGAATGAAAACATCCGCAACACATTGCGTTATAATGACAAGCTCCAATGGTTACAATCCTTCTCACCTGTAAATGAGATTGAGCGTAATTTGCTCTGCAAGTTTGGAAAAATAGAAGACATTGAACAAATTTCCATTGTAGATGCCTTACAAAAACATCTAGCGGCAACAGTAAATCAGCTTCGAAGCCTCTTTGAGGATACGGAAATTACAAACTTGCGCTCGTCATTATTTGATAGCGGGATGTCTATCTTTCAAACAAATGGTAAGAGCTATTGCATTGACTTTCATAATCGTTCCATAATCTGTATGGAAGACTACGGATTTGACACTCAACGTCTGAAACCTGGAGCTAATTCGCATACAAAACTGCCAACAGAACGGCAAACGGATATACACATTAACAAAGATATCATCAACACCATTACCAGCCTACTTAGACACAAAGCCGGTTCCCAAGATAGTAACAGAGAATGGGAGGTTGGTGGAAATAGTCGTTATGATGATATGGATGATGAAAGGACGTTGCTGAATAGGTGATGTTACATCAAATTATCGTGCATGATAATTTTGCCATTATGCTTTTGATTTTAATGTTTCTATTAATATATTCTTGATTGTATCTATGGTAACAACAGATGTGGTGGATAATCTCACAGGTTTCAATCCGTACTTATCCAGGATTTTATCCTTAATAATATCTCTACGTTTCTGGACTTCTGTATGATGGAATTGCCAACCGTCCACCTCCATACAAAGCAACGGACGTTTAGTTATCGTATTGTATAACAAGAAATCAACATGGGAGAGTGGACTGTTGACAAACCTTTTCTGTTCATCCGATGTAACACGTCCGTCAACGATAAGCCTCGAGAGTGGATAATGACACAGAATAGCGATATTCCTTAATTCTAAAATCGATATTGCTTTCTTAAGGGTATCATAAATTACATTTTCTGATAATTCTCCAAAATCTGCTCCCTTTGCTTTCTCATATTCAAGCCTCTGCAGGGTATATTGTCTATAAAGAATATCGAAAACAGAATGTAGCTTACTATCTTTCGTTTCAAAGTTATTATACTTGATATAACCTATCAACTGAGCTAGAATACTATCCTCAGGCAGTTCATTACCTGTGGCGACTATACACAACTTAGATTTGGCTCTTGATATAGCCACGTTCAAGAGATTGGCATCATCAGAGAAGGATGTCGGTTCATTGTCCACCATGCTCATGATGATGGTATCACATTCTCGTCCTTGATATTTATGGACAGTGCTTGCTATATCCCGATGCAATTGTTCATTAATAGCAGACGCCTGATCTCTGTATGGAGATATGATTCCCACAGATTCATCTGGAGAAATATTCGGCATCACTTCCTCGGCTATAACATCTATTTCTCTTTGATTTACATGCCCTCTAGCATGATTGCCAGGTACAGTCCTTATCACGCTCAGTGTGTCTCCACTCCTACCATCCTTGGTCATCGTTACCAGTTCGCCATCGTAGAACATTTGATTACAGAACTCTATAATCTTTGGCTGACAACGATAATGTTCACGAAGCAATGTCCTAGGACAATCTGCGAATACTTCATTACAAGACTGCAGGAAGCTATGTGTAGTAATCTTAACACCTATAAAAAGGAGCCTGTCAAATTCTACTTTAAGAATAAAGCGGATGGACGCAAGTCAATATATCTGGAGAGATATGAGAATGGGAAACGTACTTATGAACATCACAGGAGCCAAGCAAATATATTCAATTGGAGGAATCAAAACAGAGTTTGACACTTGCCGATTGGATGAATTAGTATTATGAGATTCAAAAGGAACGAGGCATTTGGCAAACTAAACGGATAAAATAATCATTATAGATTGATTTTCGTATCATTCATACACTATTTTGCCTTAGAATAGCAAATAATGTCTTTTTTAGTGCGTAAATCAGCAGATATTGCTTATCTTTGCACCAAAATAGACGCATATGACTATAAGAAATTGGATAAAGCAACGTGAAATAGCAGGAAAACCTACATTTTCCATAGCAGACGTAAAAGAAAAATTTCCCAATACATCTGTTAAGGTTATTACCTCTGAATTATATCGTTTGTCAAAGCAATCGATAATTGTACCTGTTTATAAATGCTTTTATACGGTAATACCTGTGCAATATTCCGCTCGTGGGGTTGTTCCACCTTTATATTATATAGACCAACTGATGACATATTTAGGTAAACCTTATTATATAAGTCTGCTAAGTGCAGCCGAATTACATGGTGCAGCACATCAACGACCGCAAAAGTTTTCAGTAACGACCCTATTACCCAAGGCTACAACTTCCAGCCAGTATAACAATCAGTTAATGTGGAACTATCGTCGTGAGATTCCTGAGAACTTACTCGTGCAAAGGAATTCTGAGACAGGTAGAGTAAAATTCTCCACCCCGGAACTAACGGCTGTCGATTTAGTTCAATATAATCAACAGATAGGTGGGCTTTCTATGGCTGCCACTGTTTTAGAAGAACTTTTGGAATATACAGATTTCAGCAAGCAGTTCGAATTCTTACTTTCTGTAACCAATATTCCCACATTACAACGGTTAGGATATATTGCAGATGTTATATTGGAAGAGACAGAGCAGGCAAATATACTGTTCAACCTTCTCAAATCAAACAATAAACGAATGAAGAAAATTCCATTGGATTCAGACCATTCTACAGATGAATGTCCAATAGACGACCGATGGAATGTTATAATAAATCAAACAATAGAGCCAGACGATTTATGATAGACAGAGCATCAATACAGGAATGGAGTATTCAAGTTCCATGGAAAGAGAATGTGCAGGTTGAGCAGGATTTGCTCATATCACGTACGTTGGTCGCAATTTTCAGCGACGAGTTTTTGGCAAGCCAATTGGCGTTTCGAGGAGGCACAGCCCTCCACAAACTCTATATGTCTCCTCAGCCGAGATATAGTGAAGATATTGACCTTGTTCAGATAGCATCAGGACCAATCAAGCCAATCATGTTTCGTCTTGGTGAGGTTCTGGACTTTATGCCTGATCGTGTAACCAAGCAGAAGAGGTACAATAACACTATGCTATTTCGCATGAAGTCGGAAATTCCGCCAATCATGCCAATTCGTCTGAAACTTGAAATCAATTGCTTCGAACATTTCAATGAAATGGGACTTGTAAAACACCCTTTTACTGTTGATAGCCAGTGGTTCAAAGGCTCTTGTGAAATCACAACCTACCATTTTGCAGAATTACTCGGCACTAAGCTTCGTGCATTGTATCAACGCAAAAAAGGTCGTGATTTATTCGACTTGTATGAAGCATTGACTAAAACCGATGTAAATTTAGATGATGTCATTCGCTGCTATCGTAAGTATATGAGTTTTGTTGTCAACCAACCTCCAACACATAAGCAATACATCCTCAATATGGAAGAAAAGATGCAAGATCCAGACTTCTTAGGAGATACACAATTACTTATTCGCCCAGAAATGTCTTTTGATCCAATTGAAGCATACGAATTGGTGCGTGAAAAACTTATTGACAAACTATTGATCAAGTAATTAAGTCTGAATCACGATGACAAACTTATCATCCATAGCAACCGACCTACGGACTATCAATAATCTTTTGGTCAAATATGAGAAGAACAAGGCTCTTGTGTATAAAGATAGTTTTGTTCTATCCTAATTCTATCTCCAATACAAGGACACCAATGCCATTATTGCTATGGCAGAGGATGAGCTGAATACCAATGCTGAGCATTTGTTGAACATTGCCAAACAATTGTCTGAGGCGACGTCATCATTCCGTACCACCATTCAGTATTCTGATTTCTTTCTGTCGTTCGACCCAAAGCCTATTTGTTATGCCCATATTAAGCCTTTTGAAGAGCAATATGAAGAAGCAAAGATATATCCACCCAGCTTTGGAAAGAATATTCAGAATTAAGCAATCGTGTATGCTACCTATTATATATGGTGAGCAAAGAATTCCGGGTCTTTGCCACCATCCTAAATGATGATCTCTCCGTCCGTGAACTGTATACCGAAGAACTTACCTTTGAGTTCCTTGAAACGTTCCTCGTCCTCCAATGCCTTCTGCCGTTGTTCTCTGATACGCTCCATTTCCATCCGCTCACGCTTTTTCTTCACATAGCTGTCGTGCTCCGTCTTGAGGTCACTGGGGCATACATATTTTGGACTGTGCAGGTCTTTATGGAAATAGTCAAGCAGTTTTATATAGTCGCACCACAGACATGCATCCTTGATGGTGTATCGGTTGCGGATGGCTATCTTGACCGATGTCCAAAGGGTGTCTGCTTTGCTTTGGTTAGTCGTTGCAAGGTATTGGAAAAGGCTGTGCTGCCCCGATTTGAATATGGTTTCCATCTTGTTGCTTGTCAACAAGGGGATGAACAAGTCAAGCGGATGCAGATTGTAAAGTTTACCTTTAAAACCTCTCTGTCTGATTTCGGGCAATACCTTGCGTGTCGGATAATAGGCTGACGGATAAATCTTGTAGGCTCTTATTTCCCTTGCCCTTACTTCAAGCGGTGAAGAAAAGTTCTATCCATCATAGTACATTACACTGTTGAGTCTTAGTCTTGCAATGGTTGCTTGCTTTACCTTTCCGTCCATCCACTTCTGTACAACTCGCTTAAGAAATATTCCGCTTTCTGACCGACTTTATATTTTGCCGACACAAAGAAGTATCGCAACACTTGAAAGCCGTTGCAAGTGGTCATTATACCGAAATATTCGGTTTGCGGTAGTTCTTTGCAAAGAGTTCGTTTTCCGCTGCCCGCTGCTCCAAATAGTTTTGGATGGTTCTCTTGAAATGGTCTGTTGATTTCATATCGCTGTTTTTTTAATTGTTATCAGATTGTTTCCTTGATGATACCTATAAGTTCCTGATGGTTCACCTCGCTGAAAATGTAGTCGATGAAGTCTCTGCGTGCATCCTTGTTCAGTTCTCTATAAAGTTCACCGAAAGAGGAAATGTTGCCGTTCAGATCACACCTATCACCACTCGGAAAAGTCCGTTAATAATCTCTCTGACGATGCTCCAAAGGATGCCCAAAGCCCAAAGGACGGCTTGCAATACCAAGGTAAGGAATTTAATCCCCACGAATTGCGTTGTCTGTCTGATGTCTGCCAATGCTGTCATATCCGTTTATTTTGATTAATAATTAATGTGGATCCAAGAGCTGAGGGAGTTTGAGTTTCACTCATTTTATATGCTCCTCGTCTATCCGACATTTTTTTAATGCGTCTTCCTGTCGCATCGGTCGTTTTCGTTTCAGGTGCCATACGAAGGTAGGGATTAGGATATGCAAGGTTTTTAGGAAAAATACTACCCGAAGCATGAGGCGTGGAGATTTTTGCATAAAACAGGAGGCTTGACCTTGCATCTCCGTACAATCCCGGAAATACCTTTGCACCGGAACGAGAACGGCCATACAGATGCGCTCAGGGAAGACGAAAAAATGGAGGTGGACGAAAAAGGACATATTGAAAATCCAAAATATTCTGAGAATGTGACTGATGAAAAGGACCAAATGGAACTTGCCCGAAATCGTGAAAATGCAAGCCCGAGTGGAGAAGTGTGCCAAATCGGACTGTCTAAACTTGTTTGGTCGGGCAGATTTGGTAATCTTCCCGGCTTGCATTCGTGTGCATCGGCTTGTCACATTCATGGGACGGGCGGTTGCTCACGTTTTTTCCGCTTTCGGATAAAATGGATAAAAGAGGAATTTGAAAAGAAGGCTTTGGCAGTAGAAGCCTTCATCCTGACATAAGCACAGAAGAATAGGACTTCACAGATAGTCTAAACGAATGTTCAGGCGTCTGTGAAGTCCTTTTCTTGCTTATGGATTTGTCTGAAATGTGTTCTCTTCATTTATGGAGAGAACTCTTTTCAGGCAGGAGCAACGTATTGTAAAAATAATTAAAATTGCAAATATTGATATGATTTCAAAAGAAATTTTTGGTAGTTTCGGAAAAATAGAATACCTTTGTTGTAGAGTTGTTTGGAACCCGAAACGCTGACCTCTGTGAAGTAATATTGTCGCGCTAAATCGTTGCCAACAAAATACTTTCTACATTTAAACTCTGTTCGATAGACTAAATTGTATTACCAAAATAAATATCGAGTTATATTCTATGAGCAGAATTCTTCTTTTCATATGTTAAAATATTAAAATAAAGAAGTTATGAAACTTTTGAACTATTTAAAAGTGATTTTATTGAAAAAAAGAAAACGAATTGACCTTTACTTAACCACAAAGGTAGGCGGGAAAGTGGACAATAAATTGAAAATTCAACAGCGCATCACAACTGATTATCGAAACATCTAATAATAGGTGCCCTTGAAGTAGATGTTCTGAATACACTAGTTCCTAATTAATTTATAAATAGATATGAATCAAAGAAAACAACATAACATTGAACATCATATAAAAGAACTTTATTTGCATGACATTGGAAATAAAAAGAAAATCGAAGAAAATTCCAATAAACTTAAAAAATCTTGTGACATTGGTATCGTATCTACGGCACTAAAAAGTCTGTTTCATAGTAATTCTTCATTTGAGCATTTAATTTATGGATATCTTAAGCCAACGAACATTGAAAATTTAGGGAAGTGTAATGGTTATTACTATGAACCCTATTCTTTCGAATCTGAAATGTTATGGCAAATTATGCAGATAAAATGCTATAAAAAGGAAATCCAAGACTTCATCAATATAAGGCAACAATTTGAGCACTTATTTCTTCTAGGCAGCTATACCGAAGCACTTGATTTATTAGAGAACTCATTTGAGAAACTAGGGTTTTCTGTTTGGTATTTGGAGCAGAAAATATTAATTTATTGCTATCAAAACCGCGCAAATGAACTTATTACTTGGCTTTCTGATATAAATAGAAAACAACAAGATATTAAAACAGGATATGTGCCTTTTTTACTATCCTATTTGTATAAACGAAGCCAAAAAAACATGTCACCTATTGAGTATGACATGGATTTGTTTTCTAGATTCAAAAGGAATGTAACACTATTTGATGAAGATAAATATAATTATTTCTTAATGAGATTAAATTATTATGTCAATTACCTTACATTTAATGATTTTTCGAGAATGCTCATTTTTGAAAGTCCAAACTCTGCAATCGATAGATACTGTAATATTATTAATATACTCAAAGCTTATTTCGTTTCTGAAACTGGTGACAAAAATTTGGCCTGCAAAATTGGCAATAAATTATATCAATCTTTTCAAGACAATCACTTTCTTCCTTTTCTTGCTTATTCAAAACAAAAATTGCCAGATTGCTATTTTGATTCACATTTTATTCATATTTTAGATTTGTATTACGAAGGCAAATATCTCGAAGCTATAGAATCTTGCATTGATTATACTAATAACAATTCGTGCAACTTCGATGTGCTCAAAATATATTGTAGATCTTTGCTATTTTTAGGAAATACAACTCCTAAAATTACCCATAATGCAAATTCTCCGTTGAATGACATTGTAGGCTCAATTCTAAAAATAATGAATGGAAAAGATGTTCGAGTCAATCAAGATAGGCTATACCGAATTAATAAGAACCTATATGGTCTTTCAATTTGTGCTGGTCTTGATGAATATGTCAAGGAAGAAAAATTAGGCATAAGAGATAATCGTTTAAAACTATTATCTTATTTTCATTTCGACCCGGATTTTACAAAGATATTTAACTCTGATAGTGAAAAAATTAAATATTTTGAGCTTTTTCAATCGAAAATAAGTGATTCTGTTGTTATAAGTTACCAAAAAGGACTTGTTGAAAACAAAGTAACAAATAATATTTCGATAGTATCGTATATTAGAGAAGTGGACAATGGAAAAATATTATTTAAGCAAGAAAAGTATTACGATTGTATTCTCTTAATGGAAAAAGTAATTGCGAACAACCAAAATTGCGTTCCTATATTGCAATCAGCCATTGAATTTGGATTCAAAAGTCACACAAAACTAGACGAAGAAAAAGCTATCGAGTATTATGTAAATTATTATGTAAAGAATCACGCTTACACCTCAAAAATTGACACACATAACTTTATTAGTAAACAAAAGCGAAACAAGTATCGTGGTATAAAATACAGTTTGGACTTATTAATATTTGTATTCGAAAATGCAGAAGAAGAAACTGATAAAAGTTTTGTATTAGAAACTTATCTCAAATACAACGAAGTAAGTGATGTCGTTGAATTGATTGAGCAAATTGATTATGATGACAATAAAAAAGTTGAAGAATTTTTAGTACATATTATAACAGATGACATACTTCGCCATACTACTTTCATAAATAGTACACAATCAATATTAGAAGAAGAAAGACAAATTCTTAGCTATCTAACATCTTTGGATTCTTCTCGTCATGATGAATATGAAGAAATGATGCAGCAACTTAGTGAAGAAATGATTGCTTATGATGGAGCAATTAAAGATGATGAAAGTAAGATCTTTGCTAATATCCCATCTATAATCAAATATGAATTAGAGAATGCGAAACAACTATATTCTCAGTTTTGCACAATGTATAAAGCGAATGACACAGCTGTTGTTTATATGGTCGATAGTACGAAACCTTGTGAAGATATAAAGGATGGAAATCATTATGCATATCTTGGACAGCATTTGCATTTCACAGATAATGCTCTAAAAGAAATATCTTTTCAATTATTCGATGAAATTAGGAAACAGTTTTTGAAAAGCAAATTTGGATTAGGAACTTATCTTAGTACACGAATAAGACATGGCGTTTTTGAAGGCGAATTACGCTCTGTTTTTTCAGGTCATTATTTAGCGTTAAATATGGAAAATGACGAATATATTCCTAATAATATTTGGAAAACACGTTATAGATTGACAGACGATTCTAACAAAGCACTAATTGGCAACCTTAAGATGTTTAGCAAATCTATTGATCAACTTATCAAAATTTTTAAGTCTGATATTCTTCAAATTAGAACGACAAAAGAAGAAAAAGGATACTTTAATTATATACTTGATGATGATACAATCTGTTGGTGTACTATTGACGCTTATAAAAAATCGACAGATTTTGAGTCTTTCAGTTATTCCATAATGAATTACCTATGGGAATTAACAGAACATAGTTTGTCTAATATTCGAAAGGAGATAAAGACTATTTTAACAACAAAATGTCATGCCTTACTTGATGAATTGGAATCTTCTGTAAAAAATAATGCAAATTATAATTTTACGAATGATTTCAAAAGCAGTGTCAATGATGCAAGGACAGAGGTCTCTCAACGATTATTAAAGATAGAAGGGTGGTTCCATATCCAAGATATGAAATTTGAAGACTATAATCTGGAAGAACTCATAAAGATTTGTTGGGATATAACATGTAAAATGCACCCTAATACGCAATGCGAATTGGAGGTCAGTTGCCCAAATACCATTATATTAGCAGGGAATACTCGTATTCATATAAGTGATTTAATCCGTATTTTTTATAGCAATATGACTCAAGTTTCGCAAGTGAATATTCATTCATCATGCGACATTTAATTTAAACATTCGATATAAGATATGGAACTTTTTATTACCATCAAGCAAAGCATTAAGCAGTTCACTGGCATCGGCAGATATCAGTTCCGCTATTTCCAGAATGGTATCCAGTATAAGTTCCCATATTTTGTCCGCTACGGACAATTCGAGAGAGTTACCAGTGGCTTCTGTAAAAAGTTCGCCGATGGTTTCGTAAGATTCAAATCGTTTTACTGCGCAGAGGATGTTGTATTGCATCATCGTGAGTGTTATGTCTGCAATTTGTGCGGCGAAGTGGACGGACCGGCATCTGCCGAAGCTAAGCAGGCCTTTACAGTCATGGTAAGCGACTTCAGTTACCCAGCGCCTGCTATACAGGCGGTAAGCCTGAAGGAAACTCAGCGTTGTATCTGTCGTCAGCAAACCATTCCATTGTCCCTTGTGCCCTCGCTTGCAGAAGTAAAGGCGAACGGTCGTGCCGGCAAATTTGACATCAATCATACAGTATGTACATTTGAGGGTGGCATTGTGTTTGCAGAGTCCGAGTTTATGAAGTTTCCTAATAATCTCTTTGGCAGTAAGATCCCCGTATTTAGTCTGGTATCTTGTTTTGCCCAATTTAATCATTCCCAGCAGATTACATTTGATATGCCTACTGGTTATCAGACGGACAAAGTCCGCATTGGTAAACCAACTGTCCATCAGCAGATAGTCAAAGCGAATGCCTCTCTTAATGGCATACTTCACCATCTCGATGGCTTTGTCGGTCTTCTTCATCGTGTACTCTTTGATTCTCTCGTCCACTTCCTGACCTGTATGACTCTCGTTATATCGGCAGTTGCGTTCTTTATCAGTGAGCCCCTGTTTGCGGTTGGGGTTTTTGCCTTCCTCACCATGCAGAGAAAAATCGAGCAGCATCTGACTCATTCCATCGGACAAGAGCAAGGTAAGGCATTTGTAACCAAGTATGCTCTTTTGTTGGATGTGAGAGAACACCTTGCCGATGAGCTCACCCTTCTTTCCGCTTTTCGGAGCATCTGTATCATCTATAATCAAACAAACAGGCTTGTCATGCGACATGGTGCTGCGATGGACTTTCTTCAACAGCTGGAGATTCATTGCGTAAAGCAACTTGCGCCACTTGACATTGCTATTATTCATAAAACGATAAAACATGTCCTTTTCACAAATGAACATTTTGCCCAATGAGGAATCCGCATATCGATATGCATTCTTCACAACGAAAAAAGGAAAGAGTACCAGTAGGTTTAGAACCTGCAGATTCGTGAATTTGCAGTTAGGCTTCTTCTCTACACCTATTTGTTCGGAGCGTATATTTATATGTTCCATCACTCTCATTATGCAGTTAATTGCACGATTATTTTCATTTTCTGAGAAAAAACTTCTCAGGTCTGATATAATTGTTGTATCTTTGTTCACGGCTTTGAAGTTTGAATTTAGTCTTTTAGCGATTACTAAATTACTCATTTTTAATGAGTTGAACAAATTTCAGGGCCTTTTTTATTCCAATTTTATGTTAATTTATGCACGTGATTCATCACTTGCGAAACTTTAGAATATGATAAAATATTCAAGCAAGGTATCAAAAAAACTATTTAAAATGGAAATTTCTCTTTGTAGTGATAATCTGAATATTGTTTTTGAGAATGAAATAGAAGATACAGATGACATTCTAAACAAGAAATTTTCCACATTACTGAATAATGTAGATCGACTTCAAAAAGAGGGTGGGTCTGGTTTGGTAAAAGCTAGAAAAATTGTAAAATATGATCTAGGCTGTGTAGAAAATGAAGTTGTTGTATCTGCCAAAGAAGGAAAATGTATTGGATCTATAACAATTAATATTGAAAAATTAAAAAGATGGTAAGAATACTATTGGTAGAAGACATACAGCTAAAAGCAGATGCCATTATTGCATATTTAAATGAAGAATTTCCACTCATTAAAATAGATCGAAGGGAATCATATAATGCTGCAATAAAAGTAATATTTAATGATTATAATAAATATGATCTTATATTACTTGACATGAGCATGTCTACCTTTGATGTCTCTGTTGAAGAGAGTGGTGGTGTTCCTGAGCCTATTGCTGGAAGAAGAATTTTAGATGGTATGTTCTTGAGAGATATACCGACTAAGGTTATAGTAGTTACAATGTATGAAAATTTTGATGGTGTAAAGTTGCTTGAATTAGACAAGGAACTCCATGATAGTTATCCTGAGAACTACTATAATTATGTATTCTTCTCATTTCAAAAAAATGACTGGAAGGAAAAATTAAAAAACTATATAAATAAACTAACATATGATAAAGATACTAATTGCTGATGATAAGGAAATAAAAAGGAATGTCCTTCATGCTTTATTACAAAACGAGTGTAACATTCCAAATGAACAGATTTACGAAGTGTCTTCAATAAATGACGCTCGTAATTTATTGTGTAGTAATGTTTATGATCTCGTAATTCTTGATTTG
The DNA here is from genome assembly GCA_029779695.1 of Bacillota bacterium. Lineage (GTDB taxonomy): Bacteria > Bacillota > Clostridia > Lachnospirales > Lachnospiraceae > Lachnocurva. The sequence goes on from JAKPAB010000101.1 coordinate 23,010, forward strand.
GTTATGCCGAATTACAGTGGGGAAGAACCAAATAAAGATGATGCTCCAAATTTCATTGACGAAATATATTCTAACCCATCCATAAAAATGCCTAATCAAATCATCGGTTTAACGGCATATGCAGAAGAATTCGATAGTATGAAAACTAGATTTGAGGATAAACTGTGGTATTTGGTGCATTATGAAGAAGGTCATGTTGATTGGAAAGGAAAAATTAAGAACAAAGTATTTCATTTGATCAAAAGTAAAAAACAAATATATCAAAGTATTATAAACAGAAATAAATATGATATAGGTATTGTTTGTGCATTACAAGAAGAATACGATCAATTACTTAAAGCGTTTGGTAATAAATGGGAGTATAAGAATATTGAAGAGTTCCCATTACCTTTTAAGGTCTGTCATATAACTACTTCTTATGGTGTAGAATTAAGTATCTGTGCCATAAAAGTAGGAAAACCTGGAATGGTAGCTACAAGTATTGTATCCACGATGATATGTAATACATTTCATGTGGACAAAATTTTCATGACTGGTTTTGCTGCTGGTTTTCATAATAGTGACTTGCGTCTTGGTGATATAGTAATAGCAAAAAATGTACAAGATTATAGTGCAGGTAAGTTAGTTCAAGATGATCGATCTGCTGAATATAAACTATTGCGCGAGATTAATGTCATTCAAGCATCTGAGAAATTGTTAAGTTTAGCCTCAACTATAGCCTCAGATTCAGCGTGTATGTCTTTTATACAAAAGAAAATGAAAGGACTTAATATATATAAAGGTCGCGATATCATTCAAGCAACAATAGCTCCGTCTGTTTGTGGTCCATTTGTCATTGCTTCAGAAAAAGCAATTCAAACAATTACAAATAGTTCAGACAGAAAGTTACAGTCTCTGGATATGGAAGGATTTGGTTTGTATATGACAGCTTACTATAATAAATGTGATTGTCTTTGGATTAAAGGTATATCTGATTTTGCAGACACAAAAAAAGGTGATGATTATCATACACATTGTGCATTTGCAAGTGCACTATTCCTTTTTAAGATGATAAAAGAAATGAGATAAATCAATACCATGAAAGAGTTTTTAGCATGGCTATATAATTGATTCAAAATCCACTTAATATTCAATATATTATAAGCATAAAGTAAAAAAGTGGAAAATATATTTGCATATCCGATAAAAAGCACTACTTTTGCACTCATAAAGCTAAAAAATGGCATTGCAGAATGCAGAAAATATAACGCTGCGAAATCGGTGGAGATTAATCAGGAAGGCTGACGATTACATCTGAATATCAATAAGATACAAAATACAGGAGGATCCCAAGCGGATCACAAAAGACGGATTTAGAGGGATACTGATAAAGTATCCTTCTTTTCGTTTATATACATGCACTTGCGTTCCAATTCGTTGGTTTAGAGGGATTAATACCATTGTTTAACCCCGCGGCTAACGGGAATTAATGGGAACAAAAAAGACCTCTCGGGAAGGGTTTGCGCTACCAATTGCGCTACTAAAACAGGGTGCGCTACCTTTTTTTGCGCTACCAAAACACTCTCTTTTGAGTTCTCAAAACGCCTTTAAGCCGTATAAAAACGCTTTAATATGGCAAATCAGAAAGTATCTGTCGTATTCGACAGAAAGAAAGTCGCAGAAAAACGCGGCCAAGGCATTGTAGAAATGCAAGTCTATTTGAGCAGGCGAGAACGTAAGTACATCCCAATCGGTAAATGTTCTCCGGACGAATT
>JAKPAB010000116.1 GCA_029779695.1 Bacillota bacterium
TATAAAGAAATTGTAAAGCATAGAAAAGAGTTTTATAATATGGATGGTGTTGACTATAATAGACATCATCCTTCGACGATAGATTTTTGCCCTTCTACTGAGCAAATGGATAAATGGCGTTCTGATTACGATGAGTTGAAATCTTCATTTATTTATGGTGATTCCTTAGACTTTAATATCTTAATAAGTAAATTGCAGAAATTCATAAAGACTGACATCCGACCTATATACATGGATTCTCCTATTATACCAGATTAACCTATTATTGCTCGTCGTATGCTTACGTTTTTTTACTAATAAAGACTACCAGATTCGAACTAAACAATGAAATAGTGAAGGATATTTTAGCGATAATAATATTTAAACTCTGAATTGGTCCTTGATCCTGAGTTTTATCGGATCACCGACAAAAGTTGGGTCTAAAATTAAAATGATTTATCTTTGTGTTCCTAAATAAGATTAAATGGATAAGGATCTCAACCAATCATTATTAGAGTTAATATTACCCGAAGGAATACTTGAATATTTTACTATAGTAGGCTTTGACAAGGGGAATAGTGGAAAGTATGTATATGATAAAACTCTGACCATTTATCTGGAAGAGAAAAACCAGATTCCAACGGAATACAAATATTATAAATACAAGGCAAGTGGTTTCATGGAGCCGCGTCTGATAAATGATTATCCCATACGGAATATGTTGGTTACCTTAAGTGTGAAAAGACGTCGATGGGATGTTGAAATAGAAGGGGAAGTTAAAAAGGTAAGCAGGGATTGGAATGTCATTGCACAGGGTACTCGCATGAGCGCAGAGTATGCTGCTTTTTTAAAAGAAATTAGTCGATACTAACGCTATCAGTTGTCAAAGCCTTGAGACCTACCTGGGGGTTAACGGACGTAACTTTCAGCGACAATATAAAGAAAAGCTAAGTAATTTTCGCTATTGGAGCCAAGGAGCACATGCCGAAAGATACGTTGTTTATCCCAAGAACCTGGGACCTTACCTGACCATTGATGAGACATCACTCTCTAATGGCGAGCTTTATACCATCATCACCAATAAAGCCAGAAAAGGGAAGAAAGGTTCAATTGTTGGCATATTTGAAGGAACCGAGTCCAATGAGATCATCAAACTTATACATAAGCATTATCCAGAACAACGACGCAAAATAGTCCGTGAAGTGACACTGGATATGGCTGCTAATATGAATTTGATTGTCAAAAAATGCTTTCCAGAGGCTAAACGGGTAACAGATCGTTTTCATGTGCAGAAGCTGGCTTATGAAGCCGTACAGGATATCCGGATTAAGCATCGGTGGGAAACATTGGACGAAGAAAATACCGCTTACAAAGAAGCCAAAGAAAAGGGTATTGAGTATCAACCAGAGGTATTGGCAAATGGAGATACCCGAAAACAATTGCTGGCCAGAAGCCGGTACCTGTTATTCAAACCGGAGGAAAAATGGACCTTATCACAATGGCATAGAGCACATATATTATTTGAACTCTATCCCGATATCAAGAAAGCTTACGAACTATCTTACGGTCTTTGCAAGATCTATAACCGTCAAATATCTCCTAACGTGGCCAGAGCAAAACTTGCACAATGGTTCAACCAGGTA
>JAKPAB010000119.1 GCA_029779695.1 Bacillota bacterium
ATCCATATTTTTTCCTATCCTATTGCTCCCAGCATTCCGATTAGTGGAAGCATTATTGATAACAGGGTAACTCCTATAACTATAGTTAAGAAACCTGTAAATACAGGTTCTATCACTTCTATAAATCTCTGAATGGAATCCTCAGCCTCATTCCCAGTTGTATCAGCAAGCTTTGAAAGTACTTCCTCTGTGCCACCTACACAGGCTCCGGTTATAAGCATCACCGATTTTACACTGTCAAACATAGCCTCATGTGAAAATGCATCCGGCAGATTCTCACCGTTTTCCATTCGGTGCTGAACCAATTGGAGTTTTATCGCCAATTCCTTATTTGTCACCATTTTGATCGCACGATACACAGATGTATCTTCATCGAGTCCACTAGCTATAAATGTCTCCAAAAAATCTGCCAGCTGTGACAGAGAGATCTGATACATGATCTTTCTCGTCATAGGAAGTCTCTCTCCTATCTTTAGCAGCGTTTCATTGCCGGACTTGGTATTACTCATAATAAAAAATATGATCATAAGTACATAGGCTATCAGCGTTATATAAAGTCCTACTCGTCCTATTATTACCGCAACGTTTACATACGCATATGAAGAAGCCGCAAGTGATCCGGTCATGGATCTATATACTCGCATAAATACGGGGAGCACCATTTCTGTCATTAGTAAGAGTACGCCGCTCATTAGGAAAAGAAGGACCGATGGATATATAAGTGCTGTCCTAAGCTCCTTTTCCAGATGGTTCTGTCTGCCATAATAATCGGACAAGCTTTTAAGAACCTCTTCAAGACGTCCTGACTCTTCACCTACTGCTATCATATTGACCATATACTCAGGAAACATTTCGGTAAATCTCATCGCAGTGGTAAAATCACTGTGCTGATATGACAAGCTCTTATAAACATTGCCTAGCGTATCTCTCATAATATCATCCCCTGGATGTGATAAGAGTCTCGCCACTGCATCAGCAGGAGTAATCCCGGCCTTAATCATCATTGCCATATTGCCTGCGAAAAATGAAAGTTCCTCTGATTTAAAATACTGTCTCATTTTTTCTCCTATGCCTCCCTAATAGACATATCTAGTGGTGTAATTACCATCGTCTTCCAAAAATTCCACCTCTTCACCGGATGCTGCAAGCGTCATATCAACTCGTTTCCAATCATCACCGGATACCTTGATCTCTCCCACTATCCATCCCTTACCCTTTATGTATATTTTGTTCCATGCATGATACTGAGATTTTGCTCCCATATATCCCGTTATCAGTTGAGTGGGAATGCCCTGTGAACGAAGCATGGCTGCAGCCAGCGATGCATAGTCAAAGCATATTCCCTTTTTAGTGGATAAAACCTCATCCGGATATGGCAGATATCCCGATTGAACTGTTTCTGCCTCATCATAATCATACTTAACTGTATCTACTATATAGTCATAAACAGCGGACGCCACCTCCAGATCCGAATCACAATG
>JAKPAB010000136.1 GCA_029779695.1 Bacillota bacterium
TATTTCATTCTTCTTTCTTGCTATCTTTAGTTCTAATTCCTGTCTTTTCTGCATTATCTTTACTGCTTTTTCTCCTGTTATATCGCTGATGTTGTTATCCCCTCCTACCTTTTCATAATTTATGCCGCTTATTTCATATTCAAGCTCAAGCAGTTCTAAAGCTTTTTCAAGGTCAATTAAGTATATCTTCTCCATCTCTAAGTTTCGCACTCTTCTTTCAACATTTTTGTATTTGTCCATCTTTCCGCCTCCTAACTTAGGTCATCAACTGTTAGGCCTAATTCCCGTAAAATCTCATGGTTTACTGTAATCCCATATATCTTGTATGTTTTGAATATTTTTTCTTCCCCTTCCTGGTGTACTTTTGTATGCCATTCTCTAGAAAGGGCAATTATTTCTAGTTTGATATGGTCTATTTTTTTTCTATTCCTTCCCATTCCAACCCTACTACCCTTGCAATGATGAATGTCTGCGTTAGGCCTTCCTGTTATTGCACATCTACGATACTTGATACAACAATAAAGGTACTTGTCTATGTCTTCTGTCCTGTTTACTGCTAGGTCTGTTAATGGAATATTCTCTCTGAACACAAAATCTATAATGTGTGTAATAAAGTTTCTGGCCGTTTCTATACTGCAATTACTAAGGGAGAAATACTCATGCCCTGTAGCTTGGCAGAAATCATATTTAAGAAATTCCTTCATGTATTCAGGGGCATCACCTGTATATAAGGTGATGTCCCTTATTGTTGCATATATTTTTTTCCTCTGCTCAGGTGTTATAGTTCTACCATCATTTAGTTTTATTTCTGCCTCTTTGCTGTATTTCATCACTTTGCTTTTTATCCATTCGTCTGGTATATGTATTAGTATATCAGTTCCCTTGTCTGTTTCCCTAACCGCTCTTATTTTAGAAAAATATTGCATCTATCTCACTCCCTGGGCCTTAATCCCCCTTATCTAGCTCTATTACTGTCATGATTGAATAGTTAGCCAGGTCTAGTAGTGTGTCTCTTATTGATTCATCTACTTTTTGCTTTCTAGTACACAATGTTTGAAGCCTGTTTGTTTTATCTACAATTCTTGTTACTGCTGAAAT
>JAKPAB010000149.1 GCA_029779695.1 Bacillota bacterium
ACAGTGATGTAACTGTACATGCAGAACCCGATGAAGAGATAGCATCATCGTAAGATGAAACTCCCCGTCGCGCGAGAAAATTTTGCTTCAAGGGAAATTATTTTCCCTTCAAAGAAAATTTTTTTTGGCGGTGCGCAATTTTTCTCGCACGACGGGGAAAATAAAATGGGCAAATCCATATATAGGAAATGCCCATCATTATTATAAGTGAATTGAATTATTATTTGTTGACGAACTTCTTACCTTTCTGAATGATAATTCCCTTATAAGAACCATTTAACGGCTGACCTGCTACAGTGAATTGAGGAGTAGCATTGTCATCAATTGTTTCTGTTTCTGCTTGGTTGATACCTGCTGTACCAGAAGATATTAATGTTAAATAAGCACATATTTGTTTTGATTTAACAGTAAATGTAAATGAGCCTGTGACAGCAGTTGGAAAAGTATATGTATATTTTTGGGATTTAGCAGGATCCTTACCAGCAGTAAACACATAATTACTAGACGTAACATCTACGCCATTAATATCAGAAATTGAACCGTCTGCAGATGCATCATTACCATAACCTTCCATTATCATAGATGATATACTTACTCCTGTAGGAAGAGTAACTGTATAAACTGCTGCTGAATATTTAACGGACTTACTTGCTTGTCCATCGACTTGACCACCAGCGGCATACGATTTAGTTTTATCATTATCAATTTTAAAAGTTAAATCATTAACTAAAAATGAGAATGTAGAACCTGTGGATGCACCTGAAGCTGTCGCTGCCGCGTCATCAAGTAAATAAGATGTTTGTGCACTAGCACTCATTGCGCAAAGCGCAACTGCAATTAAAGTAAAGATTTTCTTCATAATTTTTTGGTTTTAATTTGATTTATAATAAATGTTTTGTTTTAGTCCTCAAGTTTCATTTGCAAATATACAAAATATATTCAGTTGATAGTATAAAATACTATCAAAATAATATGATTTTTTATCAAAAAGAGCTAGATAGGACCTATTTGCTCATATATTTTTTTCCTTTCTGTATTGCGATTCCTTGATAAGATTTCTTTTCTATTCGCTGTCCCAACACACTGTATACTGGTGCATCCGTTGCATCTGTCTCTGAGATTACGTTCTTTACCGCCGTAGCCTGATCGGACACGAGGATATTGAATGTACGTGTCAGTGTGGTGTTATCGTCATCTGATGCTGTTACCTTCACGGTGTAAAAACCATTTGCGGTAACAGAAGGGTTCAATACCATATTGTTATTCCCGTCGTTCGACAGATGAAGCACATCATTCTCGGAAATGGTGTAATATTGGTTTTTGGTATATCCAGCGAAATAGGTAGGAAGAGAGATTGATGTAGTGGTACCAGCCTTGATGATAAAGTGAGGCAGAGCCATCCAGTTGAGATATTCTTCAAGGTCTGTATAACTGTCATTGTCGGTATCTGCATTGTTATTGGCTACGGTCGTATCCCAACCTTTTGCCGTCTCGTACCAATCGGGTATACCGTCAAGATCTGTATCATAACCGGCTTCTCGTGAAGCTTCTATGATATTCAGTCCATCGAAGCCCTCGCAACCGCTGTCGTTCTGATTATCGATAAGTCCTTTCTTACCAGACACGCTACCGACAGTGGAAGTAGTACCTGTAAGCGTCTCTTTTACCATACGGGTATCGTGATTATCCAAGACCGGTTGGTTACAACCTACATCACAAAGCACATTTTTGTAAGCCGCCAACACCGGTTCAATGTTTGCCTGGGATTCGAAGAACGGTTTGTCCACGAACACAGTCCAGTTAACCACCTGACCATTGGATGCAATATATTTGTAGGTATCATCAAGGGCATCCTGCGTCTTCGAACCGTCCAGATTCTCACGGATATTACCT
>JAKPAB010000160.1 GCA_029779695.1 Bacillota bacterium
GATAGTAGACGAGATTGTAGAATATGGGGGTAAACCCGGGGTAGCACTGGCTCCCGGAACTCCCTGGCAGTGTTTAAGTCCCATTCTGGATAAGCTTTATTATGTGCATCTGATGACTGTTCATCCTGGTTTTGGGGGGCAGAAGTTTATCCCGGGTATGGAAGATAAAATCGCTTCTCTTCGCCAGGAGATAAGAAGAAGGGGTTTATCTACCGAAATTGAAATTGATGGAGGAGTAAATGACCAGAACATTGAGTATCTGGCTTCTTGTGGTGCCTCCATTATAGCGGCGGGTTCTTTAGTTTTTGCTCATCAGGAAAACATTGCTGCTCGGGTGAGGATGCTTTCAGAAAAGATAAGGCCATACTGACTATAAGGGGAATTTATCCCCCTATAACCCCCAAAAGAAAGGGAAAGAGAGCAAAAATAATACTGAGGAAAAACACTCCGTGTTGTCATTCCTGAATGTCTCTATCATCCTCTTATCTCTCATTCCTGAATGTTTCTATCAGGAATCCATATTATTTAAGGGCAAAAGCCTCTGGATTCCCGACAAAAGATTTCGGGAATAATAGACCTCTTCCTCGATTCCTTTTTTCTTTCCCTCACCCTTCCGGGGGAGAGGGTGAGTGTTTATACCAACTCAGGATGTCCAAAAGCTACCGAGATTGCCCGTCCCCAAATTTCTGAATAGCAAGTAAAACCGGGCCTTGTTCTTCTAATTTCATTCCCGATTAGCTGAAGGATTATAGGACATAATCTAAACAATTTATGTACCACTAAAACTGGATGGTAGTCTACGATAAGAGGCTATAAATGCCATTAAATTTTATTATGCTATAATGCTCAAAAGGGAAATTATATACGAGCCAAAAGACCTCGCAGACCTCGCAAAGACAAGAGCTGCCTATCATTCAATCCGGGGAAAAGCTATAGCAATTCTTTCATCAATTCGGGTCACAGAAATAGTAAAACAAAAGAGATTTTTACTCATACGAAAAAAGCGAGTCCCTTTGTCTATAAATGAATTAAGAGAATGCTATTGGAGATGAACGAAATATGAATGTTGAAAAAGCGATTGAGAAATACATAAAAGCTGTGGAAAGTGATGCTTTTGCAAGTTATGAAAAAGACTTTGCTTGCAGGATAACATCTGCGCTGTCGAAGTGTTATCAAGATGGATTGGGTGAAACTGATATGGTCGAAATTATAGAGCAGGTGATTAACAATCTTAAAAAACTTACAACTAAAAGTAAGCAACCTTATTTCGAACTATCTACAAATGCTATTTTTATACACGGCTACCCTAAAAAATCTGGGGTTGAGTTCGATTATTATGAGAAATCTGTACCTACCGAGCTGGGTGATATAATATTTATTATTTCTATAATTTTCAACGGCCAGAAATATTTTGAGAAATTTACCATTAATCAATTCAAAAAAGATGTTCAGAGAAAAAGAGCCGTATCTTGGAATATAAAAGAAGAACAACTCTATTTGTTATCTAGATTCCCCACATTTAGAGGGGTAACTGGTTCAATTGTTCCACAAAAAAATTTCAATTTACCGAATTATTCAGGTTGTTTAGGGTCATATGGTCTTCTTTATAGTCCAGGGGATTTTGCGTTTATTAGTGGAACACGATTAGGTTCCTAT
>JAKPAB010000161.1 GCA_029779695.1 Bacillota bacterium
AATAAAAAACTTAGAAAGTATTCTTTAGGAAGATTTATTGGGGAAATAGACCATATATCGAATAGACTATTCCAAGGCACAGGCATCAAAAAAATCAAAATAAGTCCTTCGATTTACGTATACACAAACGGTTTTGCAAGTAGTTTAGCATTACCCACAGCAAAAAAGCAAGCCAAGTACAATGCACTGCTATTCAATAACCAATTGGAGCGTGAATAATCTGTAGTGCTATAATACTAACAGGAGGCGATGTTATGAATTTATTAGAGAATTTTGAATATACCATGTATTATAGGATTTTCGGGTATATTTCTTCCCATAGGCAAGATAATGCGAGAACAGGCTTGTTGTTGTTTTTGACAGATGAAATACGCAATATGATCAGCTACAATGAAGTTAACACACCGATAGACTTGGATTTGCCTGAATGGATCTCTGTGGATCGCAACTTGTTCGATGGTTTGTATCGATTAGAATGCGCCTTACGTGCGATACCAGACCTGACCAATGACTACATACGCGGTAACTACAGCAACGAGAATAAAGGCTTTGTTAAAACAATGTTAGACATTTGCGAGTCAGATATCTTCCCAGCCTTTAGCGTACTAAACAATTTCAATGTTACGGAAGTACAAGAAATTAACAACATTATTAACCAATTACACCAGTACAATAAGTGGTTTGAAGCATATGACATTATTAACATAGATGATCTAATGGACAAATTGTACACAACAACATTCGATTGCATCAAAAGTGTCTTAGATACTATCGGTTTTGGTAAAATAGCTATTATATACAAAGAAATATTGACTCATACAGGTAAAGAAAGAAATTACTATGTTACAGACTCACCAATTATTCTGCTGAACAATGCGGTTAATAGCGTGATGGCTAATCTGAAGGATCCGGACAAAGAACGTGTAGATGCTATTAAGGACATATTCCGTGAATTTATTACCGGCGAAGTGGATACTCAAGAGCTGTCTGATATATACAAGTCATTGGTGCAGCAACCTACATTGTCTGGTATCTTAGCATATGAATCGCTAATACATCCATTTGGCGTTATAATGCATGCTGATCCTGATTATGACTACAAACTTGAGCGAGCTGTAACTACATTAGGGAATGTAGCATCGCTAATTGACTACCAAGGACAACCGGATATAATTAAGAGATTAGATGATGCTGTGGCAATCGAAGACAAAAACAAATGCGTTGACAAAATATTAGAAATCTACGATGATATAGCAAGTAGATTTAAAGAGATGGATTTTAGAGTAATAGTTGAACTAATATTAGCATTCTACTACAATCTACTAATTAGTAGCCGATACATACCTATTGTGCCAAGTATTACAGAAGCTGACGATATGCGTCGTGTGCCGGTTATAGACAGACAGGGCGTGCTCAAAGCTATAGCAACATACGATATACACGATATAGAAATTATGCCGTTCCTTCCTAAAGGTGATAACGCATATAATCAAGCAGAACAATATCTTATAACTTTCCTTGGGGACTATGGTATCTATGCAAGTGATCAAATATTCATGCATAAAATTGATAATTTCATCGACCAAGGTGTACAGTCTATTCTAAGTTATCAGAGAGCTTATGCTGAAGATTATGATGAGATACCATTATTTGCGTCCGTTGAAGATAAAATACTTGCTAACATGCCTGAGGATGCTGCCAATGTAGAAGTAGCATTTTTACAAGCTGCTTCGCTGGCATGGAATAATCCTGAGACTACTGATGAAGAACGCGAGGTTTTAGAGAGACTGATACCACCAATGATTTACATAAATTTTGTTAACAATGCTGCATTTAATAAGCGTGATGACATTGTAAAAGCTTCGTTAAAACGTCCAACCGCAAAAGAATTGTGTGTTGTTGCACCAGACAAATGGCAAGCACCTGACCAAGTTACAGATCAAGATATTGATGAGTACTTAACAGATATTGTCAAGTATTTAGAAGAACATGCTTATACAATGAATTATGCAAATAGTATAGGAACATACGCTTTCGCTAATCAGTACATAATGGTTGGAATTACATTGTCAATTATACAATCACTTAATAAGTTCTTTGAGGGTCGTGGCAAATTCAGTATATATGTAAATCCAAGGTCTGACAATATTCATAGAGGTCTTGATGTTGTAATACCATTTGTTGTGCGACTGGATGGTGGCTATGTCGCTATGGGGACTTTTAGCTTTGATTGCAAAAGTGATTAATATGGAATTAGATTTTGGTTCAGCACTTTACAATATAGAACAATCCATACAGGGGCTAATAGTATTTGATGAAAGCAAGAAGGACGAGATATACGATCAGTTATCATATATGTATAGGCATTTAGATGAAGTACTGCCACAGCTGATAGACAAAAAACATACATATTTGTTTTCTAAGATGGATTATAATGATGTGAAAAATATAATAAAATCTTTCATTGATTATTTTGAAAATTTACCTGGAAATATGTCGGATAATGTACACATCAATACTTTAGCACCTGATAAGCCTGGTTCAGTAAAAGAAATGAGTAAATTTACATTTAGTGGTGCTATACGTGCTGCTGTTAAAAAAGAAGGCTTTAGCGAAGTACAAGAGAAATATGTTCTTGGTGAAGCACTCAGTGAATCTAACTACATACTGCAGGCGCTGTTCCAGCATATACCTGGCATAAAATACGTGTTTGTCAATGCACCTAGCTATATATCAGCAGCTGGTACAAGAGACAGTCTTACGCCATCCACTGCAAGGCAAGAAAATAATCTACGGCAAAGTACTATACTAAAAGGTGTAGAGGATATGGCAAGATAAAAAGATGCTATAACAAGACAAGGAGGTGCTACATGGCGAGTGAATTAATGAACCATTTTGAGCAAAACTTGTTACCACAAGTAATTGAATTGTTAAGACAGACGCCTAAACCTACGCCAGAAACAGGCCTGTTAGCGTACATCACTGAACAGATAGGCAATGTTGTATATTTTGACGAAGTAACTAATTGTGCTTCTGTTAATATAGATATGCCAGAGTTTATGCAAGTAGCTGGTAGATACGCTAATTATATCAATTACTATGCAACAGCAGATTATTTCCTGAATACATCACTTTCTTTTGCTTCTTTGATCTATGACAAAGACATTCAAGACAAAGTACAACAAACTAATGATTTATTGACGTCATTTATAACAAACTACATTTCTAAAAGCGATGTTATTACGCATTTAAATACACCAGAAGCTGTGAAGTTAGACATTATAATAAAAGAATTACAGAAATACAAAGGAAAAGTTAGTGCTGATAATGTTGATTTTATTATCAAATCAATGTATGCAGTAAAAACCATCA
>JAKPAB010000166.1 GCA_029779695.1 Bacillota bacterium
ATCCCTGATCATATCCTCGAACATCATAGTGTCAACCTCTGGTACGACATAATCAGCCCAATAATATTTGCCTGAACTATATACAATACAAGCAGGCCCATCCAGTCCCAGATTAGTGACCTCTTTTCGTAATTGACTGATATATACTTTTAAATTGCCCTTAGGATTTATGATGTCATCATCCCTGAAAAGTTTATCGATTATATCATCAGAAGAAAGTCCATCCGGGTAGCTATACAGCAACATAGTGAGAAGCTGCATTGCCTTGGTTGACTTACCGAATCTCAGAGTAATCTCTTTTCCGTTGTAGACCAGACGAATATCTCCCAGAAAATATACCTGTAGTTTCTGGGCATTCCCTTCATTTTTGCTCATAGCTCCCCTTCACTTTTTGTATACAAAAATCGAGTAGTATTTTTTAATTATAATCACTTTTTGTGTGATTTGTGAAGTACATTTTTATTGTTTTCGCACATTTTCGCTTAAGTGGCAATATTTATTAACTATTTTGATTATTTTCAGATCTTAATCCTGTCCAGGTCATCCTGCCACAGGGCTGCCGATGCATCCGATGGCATTCTCCAATCACCCCTTGGTGACAGCGATACTGTTCCGACCTTGGGACCATCCGGCAAACAGCTTCTCTTAAACTGCTGCGCGAAAAATCTCCTATAAAATACCTTAATCCACTTCATTATGGTCTCTTTATCATAATTCCCTTTAAATGCTTTTACCGCCATGCGGTATATCTTGTGAGGAGCATATCCTAGTCTTATCACATAATAAAGATAAAAATCATGTAACTCATAAGGTCCTACCAGATCCTCTGTTTTCTGTGATATCTTGCCATTATCAGGTGGCAGTAGTTCAGGGCTCACCGGTGTATCCAAAATATCATTCAGTACCTCTCTCATAGCTCTGTCGGATTCATCAGCCTGATAACGAACCAGATACCTGACAAGAGTCTTGGGTACAGATGCATTGACACCATACATGGACATATGATCGCCATTATAGGTCGCCCATCCAAGGGCCAATTCTGAGAGATCCCCTGTTCCTACTACTATGCCATTGACCTTGTTTGCCATATCCATCAGAATCTGAGTTCTCTCTCTTGCCTGACTGTTCTCATATGTCACATCATGATTCTCAGGATCCTGATCTATATCCTTGAAATGTAGTAAAACTGCATCTCTTATAGATATTTCTGACAGTTCTGCTCCTATTATCTCGATAAGTGAAATTGCATTATTATATGTTCTGTCTGTGGTTCCGAATCCCGGCATTGTAATAGCCTTGATCCCTTTGGTATCCAATCCGAGTATCTCGAATGCTTTGGCAGTTACCAAAAGTGCTAATGTAGAGTCCAGTCCACCGGATATACCGATCACTGCATTTTCAGCATGGATATGCTGTAGTCGTCTGGCCAGTCCTCTTGACTGGATATCGAATATCTCCTTGCATCTGTCTGCTCTTCTGTATTCATCTCCCGGGACAAATGGTGCCGGATCTATATCTGGCAATTCTGTTTCTTCGATTCCCAGTTTGAACTCTATATGTTTTGTTGGAGTAGATATTACTGTTGAAAATGTATTACTGCTCTTTCTATACGCATCTGAAGCTTCGATATCGATGACTCCTGTTATGAGTCCTTCTTCGTACAGCTTATTTTCCGCTATCAGACGGCCGTTTGAAGCGATCATACTGTGTCCTGAAAATACAATATCCTGCGTGGATTCTCCTGAGCCTGCTGCCGCATATATATATGAAGTATAGAGTCTGGCTGACTGCCCCACTACTAGTTCTCTTCTATAGGCTGATTTTCCAGTCACTTCATTGGAAGCTGAGAGATTCAGAATAACATTAGCTCCCTCTTTGGCTAGCCTGATGCTAGGAGGTGATGCTACCCACAAGTCCTCACATAGTTCAACTCCGATTTTTAATTCCGGTACATCACTAGACGAGAATATCTGATCAGATCCAAAATAAAAACTC
>JAKPAB010000188.1 GCA_029779695.1 Bacillota bacterium
CCCTATTTTGAAAAACACAGATAAATTCTTGTGCCCGGGATTAATTGCACTGTCTATGACTTCAACTTTAACAATATTGTCCTTGAAGTTTCTGCATTCCCAAATCGGATTTAATCCTGAATCCTCTTTTAATGCTGCTGCAACTGTCTCCGGGGTTATTTCTGATGTTGGCCAAGAGGATACTGATTTACTGCTACTACCGAAAAATTTAAATCCAATAATAACAATAATTACTATTAAAACAACTAGACATCCAACACCCGCTGCTGTAGATGCTTTTTTATCTACTTGATTCTTTTCGCTCATTTCTTTACTTTCCTTTTTTTTAGCCATGTTTCCCCCTCCCAACTTATATTGATTATTTTTAAAAACCTCTCTTGGGCTTATTTATGACGTACATTACCTTACCTATTATTTTAATCATATCGTTTTCAATATCTTCCTTGTCAAAGATAAGTGGAGGATATGCAGGATTGGCAGCTCGCAATTCAATATTACCATCTCTCTTGAAGAAAATCCACTTGATGGCTATTTGACGCATAATGCCGAAGATAACCAATACCGGATCACCGTCATAAACCTCCTCGGCGGGATTAACTACCACGGTGCTCTTATCGGGAATGCCCGCGCCCTCCATCGAGTCACCCTCGACAGTGACGGCAAAGGGCTTTTTCTCAAGATCCACGGAAATCACGCCAAAACTGGATGCAGGCATGAAGATGGACTGTTCGGCCTTCGCATATATGTTGTCCGTACCGTTTCCTTGACCGGCGCAGGCTATAAGGGTTTGATCAAGGATCGGTATTTCTATGACTGGTTGGATAGAGCCTTTTTTAATGTTTTCGTGATCCATATCGGTTTCGCCCATAAGGTAAGCTATGCTTACGCCCAAAACTTTGGCGAGTTTATTTATCTCCGAGCTTCGCGGTTCTCGCCTGCCGTTTTCCCAATTCCAAACAGTAGTTTCTGAGACGCCAACCAGTGATGCCAGCTCCCCTTGTGTAATACCTAGCTTTCTCCTTATCTCTCTGAGCCTCTCACCTATTATATGCATCTCATCTCTCCTTTTTTAAAAAATATCACGAATGTGTGATTGGATCAATTTGTATTATTTTAGGTTTCTCTCTTGACATATGTATGGATTGGGGTTATTCTGGTCTTAAACATAACAAATGTAATGATATGGGGGTGGTTACGATTATACGTTTGAGATATTTCCGAATGAAAATGGGATGGACAC
>JAKPAB010000212.1 GCA_029779695.1 Bacillota bacterium
AAGGTGCGGTTACTGAATCTGGTGCAGTTGCAGTTAAAACAGGTGTTTTTACTGGAAGATCTCCTAAAGACAGATATATAGTATTAGATGATGTTACTAAAGATACTATTTGCTGGGACGGAAAAGTTAATTTTCCTACAACTCCAGAAATTTTCGCAAGCTGTAAAACCTTAGTATTAGAGCAATTATCTACTTCTAAAAGATTATATGTAGTAGATGCTTTTTGTGGTACTAATCCAGATACAAGACTTAAAGTAAGATTTGTAATGGAAGTAGCTTGGCAAGCACATTTCGTGACTAATATGTTTATTAGACCATCTATCTACGAACTAGAAAACTTTGGTGAGCCAGATTTCGTAGTAATGAACGGTTCTAAAACAGTAAATCCAGATTGGCAGGCTCAAGGATTAAATTCTGAAAACTTTGTAATGTTTAACCTTACAGAAAGAATCCAAATTATCGGAGGAACTTGGTATGGTGGTGAGATGAAGAAAGGGATGTTTGCCATGATGAACTACTATCTTCCATTAAAAGGAATGGCTTCTATGCACTGCTCTGCAAACGTAGGTGAAGAAGGTGATGTAGCATTATTCTTCGGACTTTCTGGTACAGGTAAAACTACACTTTCTGCAGACCCAAAAAGATATTTAATTGGTGATGACGAACACGGTTGGGATGATAATGGTGTATTTAACTACGAAGGTGGTTGCTATGCAAAAGTAATTGACCTTACTGAAGAAAAAGAACCAGACATTTTCAGAGCGATTAAGAGAGATGCTTTATTAGAAAACGTAGTGGTAAATGAATATGGCGAAATAGACTATAAAGATAATTCTATCACAGAAAACACTAGAGTTTCTTACCCAATCTATCATATTAATAAAATTGTACTTCCTTCTAAAGCTGGTCACGCTAAAAAAATCGTTTATTTATCAGCAGATGCATTCGGAGTATTGCCTCCAGTATCAATTTTAAATGAAGATCAAGCGCAATATCACTTCTTATGTGGATATACCTCTAAATTAGCAGGAACAGAGAGA
>JAKPAB010000231.1 GCA_029779695.1 Bacillota bacterium
ATTCCTCCTTTTTTGCAAAGAAAACACTATACTAATACTGTTTTTCCCCGTTGAGTATATACATTTTATCCTTATTGGCCTCCACCTGCGGCTTTTGCACTTTTTCGTCCCATTCGGTAGGATCTATACTTTCCTGAGAAATAGATATGGCATTCTGCGGGCATCCCCATACGTCGAGTACAACCTTGTTAATACCCTCTACCAGTTTTCTCTTTGTTTCCTCATCCTTCGGATAAGTCTTGATTGCTATGTATGGCATACGTGATAATATTATAAATGATTATTTTCTAGCAGCTTTTATTCCTTTATATAGATATTTTCCGAAGTTTTCACCTGCCTTCTTGAATCCATCACCCCATAAGTTGGCCATTGTGCCAAAGACACCTCCAGAAGATTTAACTCTGATTTTGACCAATGATGTTCCCCCGTTAGTTTTGACAAACTCGAAATCACTGATGTTGTTACCCTTCTTGTCACAGGTAAGAGGAATAATCTTTAATGTGACATCGGTATCATTATCGCCATTCAACAGAAAGAAATTCAATTTTTCAATTCTTTTATTACAGTATGGGATCACGTTTTCCATGACCTGCGGTTTTAGTTCGTTTTCCAACTCGTCTTTGGCATTATACTCAGGACTCTCGGTCTGTCGGTATTCCAGCCAATCTGCCACAGACAGATTGTTTATCTTCACTTGCGACCAGTCTACGACGACCTTCACCTTACTTACATCCTTAATCGATGCAATATTTCCGGACACTATATTCTGTGCCTTAACCATCTGGCACAGGAGAATCATTGATAAAAATAAAAATAACTTTTTCATATTCATTTGATTTTATAAGATTATATAATAGTCATATTATCACATTTATGTATATGCTCTGGAATAGTCATGTTATCACATTTATGTATATGCTCTGGATTAGTTGAAAATCAACTTTGATGTATCAAATCCTCGACGTTCAGCCTCTGAAAAGATTTTTTCAAGTATCTCTTTTGAAAGTTCAGGTTCACGTCCCAATATCCATAGATACTTGTTAGAGTGACCTGCGCTCACGAGTGCCCATTCATAATTATCGTCCAATAGCAATATTCTGTAATCTGAATAGAATATCCAAAAGAAAGATACTCGCAAAAGTCCAGGCACATCTGTAATCTTCGCTTTCCCTACAATTTTTTTTTGTAGTCCTTTCTTCTTATCAAATCCTTTGTTCACGACCTTAATCATACCATTCTTTTGCAGAATGTATGTAGCCATGACATCTTTCAGGTTTTTCTCAAAACGATGGTCATACCGAGCTATCTCGTACCATTCGCCGAGATATTTTTCTGTTTCGAACTTGCCGACCGTGCTGATGTCTATCAAGTTGCCTTTTTCGTTCTTAATTTCTTTCATTTGTCGCAAAGATACAATATTTTTCGACATCATCAAAAGATATCATTGTTTTTATCAAAGAATCTTCAAATTGATAAACCCAGTATAGATGTTCCGTCACTGAGAAATTTCGATTTCTCCTACACTCGCTGTTTTTCTATGTAACATGCTGATTATTAACGGTATATACTTAGTGTATAAGGATTTTTACATACACTATCCTACACGCGAAGCCATTAAAAAAGTAATATTTAGTTACAAAATACGGCACTTTGAACAACAAAGTAAACCGAATAGGCAAGCTAATCCAATGAGATAGAACATCTATATCAATGGGATAGGTACGCGATTCCATTGGGATAGGGATATCAATTCCCGACTTTTGACTACCATACAAGCCTATATGACATTGTGATTCATACATGATGCGCTCCCAACAGCCTTGTTTGAGTCCAAGGAATACCGAAATAGATTATTTGAGGATTGAAATATCGAATTTATATTACACACATAAAGGCTGTTTTTTCGAAAAAACCAAAAGTTTATAAGAATACATACAAAAACAAGACCAAATCGTGTATGACAAAATTGTTATACACTCAAATCATCTATCTGTTTCACAATATGTTAAGAATGAATTTGGCTAGTGTATGAGAAATGCAAAATTATTCTTAGAAAGATTATGATTAGGTAATAAATATTTAACATTAAGTATTAACAGACACACATTTCGTCACCGAATAGATAAAATATTATCATGGGTATATCA
>JAKPAB010000251.1 GCA_029779695.1 Bacillota bacterium
GGACGAAACAGAGGTAACTAATTCAGAATACAGACTCTTCGTAAACTATGTAAGAGACTCTATTGCAAGAACATTATTAGCAGAAGCTGCAGGTGATGATACCAATGAAGATGGAATAGGGAGATATGCTTTTTTAGCTAAAAAAGCGGGTGATGATGCAAACGCATATCAAAAATATTTAGAAGCTCAAGGTGATAGAGACGGTTACAATGATTCTAGAAAATTAGATTGGAGAGTGCCATTATACTGGAAAACTGGTCAATATCCAGACGAAAAATATGCAGAGGTAATGGAATCTCTTTACTTACCACCAGCTAAAAGAATTAACAACGAAAGACTTCTTGATACTCAGAAATTAAAATATTCTTACGAGTGGGAAGATATAGCAACTGCGGTAAAAGATAAAACAAGAAGTGCAAGTTATCTTAAAAAAGAAAGCATTGCTGTTTATCCAGATACAACAGTTTGGGTTAAAGATTTCAACTATGCATATAACGAACCTTTATTTGATAGATATTTTTGGCATAGAGCTTATAAAGATTATCCAGTAGTAGGAGTAACTTGGGATCAAGCAAGAGCATTTTGTGATTATAAAACGAAAGCAAAAAGAGACTACGTGAAATCTGGTAAAAAAAGAGGCGACAATCCTATGAAATTTAGACTTCCAACAGAAGCAGAATGGGAATACGCAGCAAGAGGTGGTCTAGAAAATGCAACTTATCCATGGGGTGGTCCTTATCTTACAGATGATAGAGGTTGTTATTTAGCAAACTTTAAACCGAAAAGAGGTAATTATATAGAAGATGAAAAGAAAGGAACTTATCCATATACAGCTCCAGTAAAAAGATTCCATAGAAATGGATTTGGTTTATATGACATGGCTGGAAACGTTGCAGAATGGACGGAGTCTCCTTACAGCAACTCTACTTATCAATTCTCGTCAACTTTAAATCCTTACTTATCAAACCAAGCCTACAGAGAACTTAAAAAATCTGTAAGAGGTGGTTCTTGGAAAGATGTAGGTTACTTATTAATGACAGGCTATAGAGA
>JAKPAB010000280.1 GCA_029779695.1 Bacillota bacterium
TTTAACCAGTCTTTTGGAATATAGAACATTATACACCATCCCTTAATACACTATATCATCAACATCATAAGTTGGAATTTTACCAATATCACCTTCAGTTTTAATTTCTATTGGTGAATCATCAAAGAATGTATTTTCAAGTACACTATAAGCTGCTAATAAACTATTTTCAGGTGGATAATATGTTCCACCTAATGCAGGTGCTTCTTTAAGTAATTCATTAAATCTGTTTTGGACTTGTTCATCATATTCCCCATCAAGTTCAATAATTGGAAAACCATCTTCCAAGAAACATTCAACAATACATTCCCTGCCTAAATAAAGCCCTTTTGCAATTATTTTTGACATGCTTCATCACCTAATTTTTTGAAAATTAACTCTCAAAAATATTATAGCATACTTTGATATTCTCCATTAAACAAAAAAATAGCCCAAGGAATAACCTTATTGGCTATCCCTTGGGTTAATTATTACTCATGCACTCCTTCCGCTGCAACTTGCATTGTTTCATAAAGCTTTTCTTCCAAATAATCTACTATACCATCAAGGTCAGTGTTTTGACTTACATGGTTGGTTACACCACCTAAATCAATGTTAATTTCAGCAGTTGTGAAGCGATTTATAGTTTCTCTTTCTGCCAGGTCACGCATATATTTTAATTCTTCTTCATTTATTTCCATGGAATCCCTCATAGCTGCTGTATTAGCTTCTATATCAGCAATATTATTCATCATATTATCATAATCAAATGAGAAACCACTTTCAGCTTGTTTTGCTGCTGCTTCTGCTCTCATGGCATTAATTTCAGCCTGTCTTTGGACAGTTGCTGTTCTTGCATCCAGTTTCATCTGTGCCAATGAAGCATCCCTTGCAGCAATAGCAGATTCAATTTCATCCCTGTAAGCTTTTAAATCAGCTTCCCTTGCTCTTTTTGCTGCTTCATTTTCTATCTGTGCAGTAGTTCCAAAGGTAACTTCCTGGATGGCATCTATTGAAACCCCTGGAATCTTATTCAGTAGGT
>JAKPAB010000120.1 GCA_029779695.1 Bacillota bacterium
CCTAAACAGAAGGGTGAAAAATTGTATAAAAACAATGGTAAAAGTATATCCAGAAAAGAGATAACAAGAAGAGTTGTTATTGTTCTCTTCTTGGTATACTTTTTGTTTTTGATCATTCATATTTACAATATAATGTCATCAAATGATAATTTTGGATACAAGGCCGCTCCAATGGACAAGGGATGGTCCGTTATGGTGGACGGTAAAGAGTATAACAATGTTGACCTTGATGATTTCCTCCCTGAGAAGACATTAAAACGTGGTGACATAGTAATAATCCGAAATGTGATCCCTGAAGATATTGGTAATCCTGCAGTGGTTAGGCTAGAAACGTATCTTGCCACTGTAGATGTGTATGTAGATAACAAAATAGTCTATTCTTATGGTGAGGGCGAATATAAGAGTAATAGTTCTGTTGGAAGTGGACTTAATTTTATATATCTTCCGGATAACTCAGGTGGTAAGTCCTTTGCAATTAAACTTAAGGTGGCTGAAAATGATGGATTTACCAATATTTCAGCACCATTTATATGCCACGGCAACGCAGGTTTTATAGATTATTTTAGAAGAAATGTCCTTACGATTTTGTGTGGTCTGTTCCTTCTGATGCTTGGCATCGTAATTACAATCCCTTGCTTGATAATCGAACTGAAAAAGGGGTATATGCACAGGCTTACGCTTATTGGACTATTCAGTTTCTGTATTGGTCTATGGGCTTGCTGTAATAGCAGGGCACTTCAGCTTTTTTCTATTGATATTACGGACAATACGATTTTGGAATATTGTGCGCTTTATTTTGCACCGATTCCATTTTCACTTCTTATGGCTACGGTTCAGAATGATGATATAAAGTGGAAAAAGATATTGATGAATATAATAATGACTGGATTTACAGCTTTTCCGGTTGTTGCACTTTTACTTCATATAACCAATATAGTTCATCTCCCACTTATGATAAGACCATTTCATATGATTACATTTATACTTATGATATTTCTTCTTTTTGTTGGTGTGAGTGGTCGAATAAAGACCGACGAGACCAAGTTGTTAAACTTTGGGATGATTATGATAATATCTATCGCGGCATTAGATATTGTCAGATTTAATATTCAAAAATACTTAGCACCTGAATTAAGTGTACTTAGAATCAGTTTGCTGTCATTTGGGGTTGTCTTATTTGCGATAATCCTGATCCTTAGCTACCTTACGTATTTATATGGCGTATTAATGGAAAGAGCATCCAATGAGACACTTAGGATCATGGCATATCATGATCAGCTGACAGGTCTGTATAACAGGGCGAAGTTTGATGAAGTAATAGAAGAATTACGAGTCAGACATAATATAGATTACTGCTTGATCCTTTTTGATCTGGATAGGTTGAAAAAGGTTAATGACACATATGGACATAGCGTAGGTGACAAACTAATCAAGTCATTTTCTGATAATCTGACAGAGTCATTTAAAAAATATTCAAATGCAATTATTATGCGAATCGGTGGTGATGAGTTTGTTATTATTCTTAATGAGATTTCAGATGAGGAACTAAAGACTACTATGGATGAATTACATAATATGAATATTAAGTCATCAAATGAGTTGGGATTTAAGGTAAGTGCTTCGTATGGTTTTTGCACCGGAAAGTTTTCAAAGTCAGAAGATCCAATGGATACATATAAGATAGCAGATTCTTATATGTACAACATGAAGGGAACCGATGGATATACCCGGGAATGACTTTTTTTGATTGATATTTATTTTATTATTTATATTTATTACAGATATTTTTGTTAAAAAATTATTTATTATAGAAGTTATAAGAATTTAGTTGGAAAAGGAAGGGCCTGAAAATTTTCAGATCCTTTTTTATTGTATTAATACCTTATTTTTTTCTGTCACCTTATCTTTTCCTAGTCGTTTTTATTTTAAATTAACGTGGATAGACTGCGACTGATCAAATAATGAAAAAGTATTTTGACAGTCAATGATTTTAATTTATAATTATTAGTGCGAAAAAAATGCTATGCATTTGTGGAGGAATAAAATGAATAAAAAAGACATAATGGAAATCAAACGTCGTTATACCAAGGAAGGATGTACTTTTACCAAGCTCTGTGGATGCTACGTAAATAGTTCAAAGGAAAAGATACTTACTTTTAGAGAGAATTTCCTTAACCTTACGGATGATGAATTTTTTAAATATCTTGAAATTGCAAAGAAAACCTTATCAGGAAAACTAAACAATAATCTTTTGGAGCTGGAGTTCCCTGTGGATGAAGAGGAAATGGGTGGATCGCAGGATACACTTATGAGATTAAAGGCCAGCCACCTGGAAGATGACGAGATAATTAATGCCTTATATGACAAAATAATCCAGAATTACGATAAGATCGATAATTATCTGATCCTTTGCTATCATGATGCCTACGATGTACCTATGAAAACGGATGATAATCTGGCATTGGATGATTCTGATGAGGTATATGAATACATTATCGTGGCAATCTGCCCTGTAGATCTGTCCAAGCCAGGTCTAGGATATGATGTAGATGATAACAAGTTTGCAGCACTAGAGAGAGACTGGGTAGTTGGAGCATGTGAAAGTGCGTTTTTATTTCCCGCATTTTCAGAGAGAAGTACTGATATCCATCATACTCTCGTATACACGAAAAATGTCAAGGAACCTCATAAGGAGCTATGGGAAGACGTACTCAGGTGTGAATCCAGATATACATCTTTTCAGAAAAAGTCAGCTTTTGAAAATATAATAGCAGAGTCTCTTGGTTCTGACGAAGATGAAAATATGGATACTATGCTGGATATCCAGACCAATCTTACTTCCTATATCTCAGAGGCTGAAGAAAAAAGAGCTGATGATGAAGAACCAATAAAGCTCAAAGGAACGGATATCCAACCTATTTTGGAAGATAGTGGATTTGAAGAGCAGGAAGCAGAGAAGATCAGCAAGAAGTTTGATGGATTTTTTAGCGAGGAACTTCCGCTGGCAGACGAACTTGTAGACGACAAGCTCTTAAAAAATAGCGATATCAAGCTTGAAAAGAAGGAACTACAAAAGCAGGTGGTTATGATGAACCAGGAGATGAAGGCAGCCGGAATTACCAAGGATGATGGTTCTCTTCCTGAGATCCTGGTAAGGGTTCCGTCAGTTTCAACAGAGAAGATCCAGTCATCAATAGTTGATGGCGAGAGATATCTCCTGATCCCGATCGAGAATATCCAGGAAGCGGTTATAAATGGTGAAAAGGTCGATCTGAAATAAAAAAAGTTGGATTGCTAAAGTGCTATAGGAATTACCTATTTAATTCAATCGGAGTAAAGTAATGCCTAAACTATTGTAATTATAGGCAAAATTTCATAGACTATAAAATAGATTCGGAATCGGAGGTAATGAAGTTTGTCAGACAATAATATTATTATAAGTCTGAAGAGGATGGGAAAGACATTTTACACCTCAGCAGGCGATGTTGTAGCACTTGAAGATATCAATCTTGATATCCGTGAACATTCAATACAAGGAATAATAGGATTATCAGGAGCTGGAAAATCGACATTGGTACGTTGTATCAATTATCTGGAGATACCAACTTCTGGTCAGGTGATTTTCGAAGGCAGATCTATGGGAGACATGGATGCAAAAAGTGTAAGAGAATCACGACGAAAAATGGGAATGATATTTCAGCAGTTTAATCTGTTAGATCAGAGAAACCTGCTTCGAAATGTTACTTTTCCATTAGAAATAGCAGGAGCAGATAAAAAGGAAGCAAAAAGAAGAGCGAAGGAGCTATTGAAGCTTGTTGAGCTTGATGATAGAGCGAATTCTTATCCCTCACAGCTATCGGGAGGTCAGAAACAGAGAGTAGCGATTGCCAGAGCACTTGCTACGAACCCAAAAGTTCTCTTGTGTGATGAAGCTACTTCTGCACTTGATCCAAAGACTACAGGACAGATCCTTGAACTTCTCAAGAAGATCAATAAGGAACTGGGAGTTACGATCATTGTAATCACCCATGAAATGGCTGTTATCGAAGCTATTTGTGATGATGTGGCAGTAATAGACAATTCACATATAGCAGAGTCAGGACCTGTATCGCAGATATTTGCCAATCCAAGAACAGAGATCGGCAGACGACTGATCCTGGGAGATGGAGCCAAAAATGTTGACTTTAGTGGCGATAATAAGAAGATCAGAATCGTATTCGATGGAAGAAAAGCCAGCGAACCTATTATTTCAGATCTTGTACTTACATCGAAAACTCCGGTTAACATTCTCTTTGCCAATACAAAAGAGGTAGAGGGTAAGGCTGTGGGACAGATGATCATTGAACTCCCGGAAAACAAGGATGATGCAGATAAAATAGTTAATTATCTCATAAGTAAAGAGATAAAATATGAGGAGGTGAGATAAGTGGGAATCGATGCACAGTCTATTACAATGTTTTTAGCTGAAACATGGGCAACCATATATATGACACTTATTTCAGCTGTGATCTCGTATGCAATAGGAATTCCATTAGGAGTAATCCTGGTCGTAACAGATAAGGATGGGATTGCCCCTAATAAAATGATTCATTCTATTTTAGGAGTGATAATTAATATTTTTAGGTCCATTCCATTTTTGATACTTTTGGTAATGGTACTACCTATTACAAAGATACTGGTAGGAACCACTCTTGGAGCAAGGGCAGTTATTCCACCGCTTATATTTGCTTCAGCTCCATATATTGGACGTATGGTTGAGAGTTCTCTTAAGGAAGTACCCGGTGGAGTTATTGAAGCCGCAAAATCAATGGGTGCCAGCAATTGGCAGATAATATACAAGGTGCTTATCCCAGAGGCAAGACCTTCACTGTATGTTGGAGCAGCCATTAGTATCACAACGATCCTCAGCTATTCAGCAATGGCTGGATTCGTAGGAGGAAATGGATTAGGAGCAATTGCGCTTAATTACGGATATTATCGCTACCAGTACGATATCATGATAGTAGCAGTTGTTATTCTTGTTGTTCTGGTTCAGATCATTCAGGAGAGCTGGATGGGTCTTTCCAGGAAAACCGACAAGAGAGTACGATAATTGGAAAGAGGAAAATATATTATGAAAAAGAAATTAGCGTTACTTTTAACAGCAGTTCTTACACTTTCTTTCGCTGCAGGATGCGGTTCAACTAAGAAAGCAGATACATCCAACAGTAATTCAGGTGATACCAAGTCGGTAAAAGTTGTGATCGGTGCCAGCCCGTCACCTCATGTTGAGATACTAGAAGCTGCCAAGCCTGAGCTGGCCAAAAAGGGAATTGATCTCGAGATCAAGACCTATAACGATTATGTTCAGCCCAACATAGCAGTTGATCAAGGCCAGATCGATGCCAATTATTTTCAGCATCAGCCATATCTGGATGATTTTAACAAGGAAAATGGAACCAAGGTTGTATCTGTAGGCAAGATCCATTATGAACCATTTGGAATCTATGCAGGCAAATCAAAGGATCTCTCCAAGATATCAGATGGTGCAAAAATCGCAGTTCCTAACGATACTACAAATGAGGCTAGAGCACTTCTTCTCCTTCAGGATAATGGAGTTATCAAGCTTAAGAGCGGAGCAGGACTCAAGGCTACCAAGAAAGACATTACCGAGAATCCCAAGAATGTTGAGATAATGGAAGTTGAGGCGGCTCAGATCCCTCGTTCAATTGATTCAGTTGATTTTGCATGTATGAATGGAAACTATGCTATTCAGGCAGGATTCAAACCTTCTGATGCTATTGCTCAGGAAAAATCAAATTCAGAAGCAGCAGAGACCTATGGAAATATTATTGCAGTATCTGAAAAGAATAAGGATGCCAAGTGGGCCAAGACTCTTGTGAAAGTACTGAAATCAGATAAGATCAAGAAGTTTATTACTGATAAGTACGATGGTGGAGTAGTTCCCCTGAACTAATCAGTATTTGATTCTTGCATATATGTGTTAAAATAGAATAGTAAAAATGAGGCTCCTCTCTATATAAAATTATAGGGTAGGAGCCATTTTTGAAAGATGGATAAAATGTATAAAAAAATAAAAACAGGCGGTGTGATATTAGATATCGATGGAACTCTATGGGATTCCACTGAGATAGTGTCAGATGCCTGGATAGAGGCTTTTAAAATAGCAGGTATAAAAGAATATGATATAACACCTGATATATTAAAAGGACTTTTTGGCAGACCAATGAACGAAATAGCAGAAATTCTCATGCCGAATGAAAGCCCTGAGACGAGAGAAGAAGTGTCATCAAATTGCTATCTTTTGGAGCATAGATATCTTGAGAAAAATAAAAATGATATTTTTTTCGAAGGAGTTATCGACGGAATAATCAAGATGTCTGAGATGTTACCTGTCTATATCGTCAGTAATTGTCAAAAAGGATATATTGAACTGGTAATGAAAAAGGGTGGATTTGAAAGTTGTATTTCAGATTATGAGAGTTATGGTAATACAGGACATTGCAAGGCATATAACCTGAAATTGCTGTCAGACAGAAATCATATAAAGGCTCCATTATATATCGGGGATACGGAGGGTGACAGACAGGCCTGTGAGAAAGCAGGTGTGCCGTTTATCTGGGCAGGATATGGATTTGGAAAACCGATTTCCTACTTAGAAAAATTAGATCGATTCAAGGATATTCTGGATATAATATGATGTAGGGATGTGCAGCAGCGAGATAATTTGTTATGTCTATAGCTGACGACACGAATAGAAATGGACATTAGGAATAACCGATACAAATTGGGAAGTAAGGAGAAGGTCATGGTTACAAATGATAAGAATATAGTTGCATTGAAACATAGGATAATGGAGGAAGTGTGCAGGCTGGCATGGGATCAGGAGAAAATAGAGGAGACGGACATCCATGACCTGATATACAGGATAGTTCCTGGTCCTAGACCTGATTACAGATGCTGTGTATACAAGGAAAGGGCCATAGCTTATGATAGAGTACTGCTGTCTCTTGCCAAATCCGTGAACGCAGATCAGAATTCTGATAACGTCATACAGGTCATTAAACCTGCATGTGATGAGTGCCCGCTTTCATCATATACGGTTACTGACAATTGCCGATTCTGTATGGGAAGGGCCTGCTTTAATTCCTGCAAATTTGATGCTATACATCCCGGGGATTATAGAATGCACATTGACCCTGCGAAGTGCAGAGAATGCGGAATGTGTGCAAGTGCATGTCCGTACACAGCTATAGTCCATCTGCAGCGTCCGTGTAAAAAGGCATGTGCGGTAGGAGCCATTACTTATGATGAGTATGGAGTCTGTAATATCGATGATGAAAAATGTATACATTGTGGCCATTGCATTCATAATTGCCCCTTTGGAGCTATTGGATCGAAGACATTTCTAGTGGATATAATCAAAAATATCAAGGCCGGAAAAGAAGTTATTGCCATGTGCGCACCTTCTATCGAGGGACAGTTCGGAGAAGAAATCACCATGTCATCGATCAGGAATGCCTTATTGAAAATTGGATTTTCCGATATGGTTGAGGTTGGATTGGGTGGAGATATGACTGCAGCCTATGAAGCTATAGAATGGTCAGAGGCGAGGAAGAACGGCAGGAAAATGACTACTTCATGTTGTCCGGCATTCAAAGCAATGCTTAAAAAACACTTTCCGGAGCAGTATGAGGAAAATCTCTCATCAACAGTGTCCCCCATGTGTGCGATCTCACGTTATCTGAAAACGACTCATCCCGATTGCATAACAGTATTTATAGGCCCATGTATTGCCAAAAAGGCAGAAGCAGAAGATAAAACAGTTTCTGATAATGCAGATTATGCCATTACATTTGGTGAATTCAGGGCACTTATGAGATCAAAGGATGTGAAGCTCAAGGCTGGAAATGATGATTACCAGGAATCTTCGATATTTGGTAAAAAGTTTGCCTCGAGTGGTGGAGTCGCAGATGCAGTTCTAGAGGTAATGCGTGAAAGAGGAGAAGATGTATCTGATATAAAACTTCATAAGTCGACCGGTGGAATAGAATGCAAGAAAGCACTTATTTTACTAAAAAGTGGAAGACTACAGGAGGAATTTATTGAGGGTATGATATGTTCCGGAGGTTGCGTGGGAGGACCATCAAAACATAAGACAGAAATGGAGATAACCAAGGCAAGAGAAATACTTTTGAAAAAGGCAGATCACAGAAAGATCCTTGAAAATCTAGAGGAATATCCAATGGATAGATTTTCAATGCATTCGGATGGCCATATGCCTGATTAAAGTCTTGAATTCAACTCTTTAGTGCGATAAACTATAACCTGCTATTTAGATTATCAGGAGGAAGAAAGATGGAATTAGTCAGAGTTCGTGACCTGTACAGAAACACAGATACGTACAGTGATAAAAAAGTTGCTATAGGCGGGTGGATCCGTTCTGTAAGGGCATCTAAAAATTTCGGATTTATAGTACTATCAGATGGTACATTTTTTAAAACACTTCAAGTAGTTTTTCATGATAATATGGAGAACTTTAAGGAAATATCAAAACTCAATGTAGGCGCTTCGATCATTGTAGAGGGAACTCTTACGATGACACCGGAGGCTAAACAGCCCTTCGAGATTCAGGCAGATACAGTAACTGTTGAGGGTGAGAGCACACCGGAATATCCACTTCAGAAAAAGGGACATACCCGTGAGTATCTCAGAACTATGCCGCACCTCAGAATGAGAACCAACCTATTTCAGGCTGTATTCAGAGTTCGTTCTGTAGCAGCTTATGCTATTCATGAATTTTTTCAGGAGAGAGATTTTATATATGTACATACTCCTCTCATAACAAGTTCTGATGCAGAAGGTGCCGGAGAGATGTTCCAGGTTACTACATTAGATCTTAATAATGTGCCTAAAACTTATGAAGGAGCTATTGATTATAGTCAGGATTTCTTTGGAAAGCCAACTAATCTAACAGTTTCAGGTCAGCTGAATGGGGAGACATTTGCACAGGCATTCAGAAACATATATACATTTGGACCTACATTTAGGGCAGAGAATTCTAATACCACCAGACATGCTGCTGAATTCTGGATGATAGAGCCGGAAATTGCATTTGCTGATCTAAAGGATGAGATGGATCTGTCTGAAGATATGCTAAAGCATATTATCAGATCTGTTTTGGAAAAATGTCCTGAAGAAATGGAATTCCTAAATCAGTTTGTGGATAAAGGACTATTAGAGAGACTTGAGAATGTTGAGTCATCAGAGTTTGGAAGGATCACATACACAGATGCAGTAACAGAGCTTGAGAAACATAATGAAGAGTTCGATTACAAAGTATTCTGGGGATGCGATCTACAGACAGAGCATGAGAGATATCTCACAGAAAAGATATTTAAAAAGCCAGTGTTTGTAACAGATTATCCCAAGGATATCAAGGCATTTTATATGAAGCTGAACCCAGATAATAAAACAGTTGCAGCTGCAGACTGTCTGGTTCCGGGAATAGGCGAGATCATAGGTGGAAGCCAGAGAGAAGACGATTATGACAAGCTGAAATCTCGTATGGATGAGCTTGGAATGTCAGAAGAGCAGTATGATTTCTATATGGATCTTAGAAGATATGGAAGCACACGTCACGCTGGATTTGGTCTTGGATTCGAAAGAGCTGTAATGTACCTGACAGGTGTTGAAAATATAAGAGACGTTTTACCATTCCCTAGAACAGTAGGAAACTGTGAATTGTAAATAGGTTTTACAAAGGAGGCGCTCATGGCAAAAATAGAAATCCCAGACGGATATAAAAGCGAACTTGATCTAAGAGAAACACAGATTGCGATTAAGGAAATCAAAGATTATTTCCAATCGATTCTGGCAACAGAACTCAATCTTCACAGAGTGACAGCTCCGCTTTTCGTTGCTCCTGAATCAGGACTTAATGATAACCTGAACGGAGTTGAGCGCCCTGTATGTTTTGATGTCAAAGAGCATGGCAGGAACCTGGAAGTCATACATTCATTGGCTAAGTGGAAGAGATATGCTCTTGGCAAGTATGGTTTTCACGAAGGTGAGGGCCTCTATACAGATATGAACGCCATTAGACGTGATGAAGAAACGGATAATGTTCATTCGATATATGTAGACCAGTGGGACTGGGAAAAAATTATAACAAAAGAAGACCGAACCAAGTGCACTTTTCATAGTACTGTTAAAAAGATATACGAAGCACTAAAAATCACAGAACTTCACATGTCTAATCTATATGATTATATTCACTGCATTTTGCCGGAGAAGATTTACTTTATTACATCTCAGGAGCTTGAGGACAAATTCCCCGAGCTAGATCCCAAGGATAGAGAATATGAGATAACGAGATTAAAGGGTGCCGTCTGCATCGAGAAGATAGGCGGTAAACTTCGTTCCGGTGAACCTCATGATGGAAGAGCACCGGACTATGACGATTGGACTCTTAACGGAGATATTCTGGTTTTTTATCCGGTTCTTGACATGGCACTTGAGATCTCATCAATGGGAATCAGAGTTGATAAGGATTCGCTGAGATCTCAGTTAGAAGAGGCAGGATGCCCAGAAAGAGCCAAGCTTCCATTCCAGAGAGCCGTTATCAATGAGGAAATACCATTTACCATTGGAGGAGGAATCGGACAGTCCAGACTATGTATGTTCTATCTCAGAAAAGCACATATTGGAGAAGTACAGGTGTCTGAATGGCCGGAAGAAACAGTTAATTATGCCTTTGAACATGGTGTAACTATACTGTAACATGGGGAAATGATTTTTATCAAAATTTATATCTACCCATATAGACGGATAATCTATATGGGTGGATTTTTTTAAAGAATGAAGAGGCGAGTTCCCTTGAGTAAAAGCATAAAAAATGAAAAAGCAGATAAACTGATGGATGCGATTCTAACTATAGAGAACAGAGAAGAAGCATACAATTTTTTTGAAGATCTATGTACTATCAATGAATTGGAATCCATGACTCAGAGATTTGAAGTAGCAGAAATGCTCAGACGGGATGAGACTTATCAGAAAATAGCATCAGAGACAGGAGCTTCTACAGCCACTATTAGTCGTGTAAACCGTGCACTTTCCTATGGCGAGGACGGTTATGAAACGGTACTGAAAAGAATGGAGAATAAGTAATGCCCGTAGAGAAACTATTAGAGGGGCTTAACGATAGACAGCTAGAGGGAGTCGTTACCACAGACGGACCGGTATTGATATTGGCCGGGGCAGGCTCCGGTAAAACAAGGGTCCTTACCTACAGGACAGCGTATTTGATCGAAAAATTAGGAGTAGAACCATATAATATTATGGCTATTACTTTTACTAATAAAGCGGCAAGTGAGATGAAGGACAGGATCGCGAATCTCACAGGTACAGAGGGCGTTTGGGTGTCTACATTTCACTCGGCCTGTGTCAGGATATTGAGACGTTTTGCTGATAAAATAGGCTATGATAATCACTTTACAATATATGATTCAGACGATTCCAAGACATTAATGAAGCATATCATTAAGGACATGAATCTTGATACCAAGAAATTCAAGGAAAAGACATTTTTAAATGAGATCTCATCAGCTAAAAATGAGCTTATCAATGAAGTAGATTATGCTGATAGATTTGCCAGTGATTACACGAAAAAAATAACCAGTCGTGTGTATCTCGAATATGAGAGCAGACTAAGAGCCAGCAATGCTTTTGATTTTGATGATCTAATAATGAAAACGGTGGAGCTGTTCAAGACTTCCCCTGAGGTATTGAATAATTATCAGGAGAGACTCCATTATGTGATGGTAGATGAGTACCAGGATACCAATACAGCTCAGTTTGAGCTCATAAGATTGCTGTCATGTGGTAGAAAAAATCTATGTGTAGTTGGAGATGATGATCAGTCAATATATAAATTCAGAGGTGCCAATATATATAACATCCTGAATTTTGAAAAACATTTTCCTAATGCCAAGGTCATTAAACTGGAGCAAAACTATAGATCTACACAGGTCATTCTTGATGCAGCCAATGATGTGATCTCAAATAATAAGGGAAGAAAGAAGAAAACCCTGTGGACAGAGGACCAAGGTGGTGAAAAGATTTCTTTTCGCCAGTTTGACAGTGCTTATGAGGAGGCTCAGTTTATTGCCTTTGATATTAAGAGCAAGTCTGTTGGTGGAGCTTTCTCATACAGAGACGATGCGATCCTATATAGGACTAATGCTCAGTCACGAATGTTAGAGGAAAAACTGATGCAGGAGAATATCCCATATAAGATCATCGGTGGATTAAATTTCTACTCGAGACTGGAGGTTAAGGATATTCTGGCTTATCTCAAGGTAATTGATAATGGAGCTGATGAAATCGCGGTAAGGAGAATAATCAACGTTCCAAAGAGAGGGATAGGAGCTACAACCCTTGGTAAAATATCTGCATTTGCAAGTGAAACCGGAATGCCATTCTATGAGGCCCTTGAAAAATCAGATACGATCCCATCTATTGGCAAGGCTAGCAATAAGATCAAGGAATTCACCAAGCTCATCAACCTGTTTAAAATGGAATCAGAGAGCATGAGTGTTCCGGAACTGATAAGACTCGTACTGGAATTAACAGGATACGAAGCCGAGCTTAAGGCCGAAAAAACAGATGAAGCTCAGGCCAGGATCGAAAACTTGGATGAATTATATTCCAAGGCCGTTTCATACAGAGATATGACGGAAGAGCCTACATTGGCTGGATTTCTAGAGGATGTTGCTCTTGTAGCTGATATAGATAATCGTGAGGAAGAATCAGAATATGTGGTTCTAATGACACTTCATAGTGCCAAGGGTCTGGAATTTCCTAATGTTTATATGGCAGGAATGGAAGATGGACTGTTCCCTGGATATATGACTATAACTGCGGGAGATGACGGCGAGGATATGGAGGAAGAGAGAAGACTCTGTTACGTGGGAATCACTCGTGCTAAAAAGCATCTAACAATGACTGCAGCCAAGATGAGAATGGTGCGAGGTGACATGCAGTATTCCAGCGTATCACGTTTCGTAAAAGAAATTCCGGAGAGGCTGGTGGATGGCACTACCTATGATCCTTCTATTTCATCTTCATCTTCATCATCGTCAGCAAGCAGAAATTCTTATTCTGACGATAATGTATTTGGTGGAAGAAGTGTAAATACAAACTATGGCAGTGGATTCACAGAATCGACCATGAGAAAATCACATATTGCCACTGCAACAAAGGCTCCGGTGTATGGTACCAAGATCCAAAGAGGTAATCTGGATTACAACCAGGGAGACAGGGTATCACATAGAAAATTCGGTGAAGGAACAGTTGTTGATATCGCTGATGGCAAACGTGATTATGAGGTAACAGTGGAGTTTGACACTGCAGGTAAGAAGAAGATGTTGGCTTCATTTGCCAAGCTTGAAAAAATATAAATTTTTTTGACCATGCATTCGTTCAATGCTATAATGGGCAGTATAAATTATTGTTAATGAATTTACTCGGATTAGTTATATATCAGAAAGGTGGATGCAGAATGAAGAAGAACAGTTTTTGGAAGATACTCGGAATTATTGCAGTTATCGCAGCTATTTGTGGAGTTCTGTACGCACTGTATCGTTACTTCGCGCCAAAGCTCGAGGAAGAATTTACAGATGACCTTGATGACGCGTTTGGTGATGAGGAAGATGACGAAGAATTCGAGGATGAGGATATCTAAATGAAAAAAGGTGACCTGGTAGATGGCGTAGTAACAGAGCTTAGATTCCCCAATAAGGGAAGCGTTCAGGTCTTGACCGAAGATGGAACAACAGAGCACGTTACAGTGAAAAATGTTATTCCTGAGCAGCAAGTCAGGCTCAGGGTAACCAGAACAGGGCATGGAAGAATAGAAGGACGACTGCAGGAAATACTACAGCCGTCTTCTTTTGAGTTGTCAGGAGATTCAGTATGTCCACACTTTAATATATGTGGTGGGTGTCTGATGCAATCAGTGCCTTATGATAAACAGCTGGAGATAAAATCAGCCGAGATGAGACAGCTATTTGTCCCAGTAATGGGAGAGGAACTTTTTGATTCTATTAATGAAGGCATAATAGGAAGCCCAAAATCATCAGAGTATCGTAACAAGATGGAACTGTCATTTGGAAATGAAGAAAAGGATGGCCCCCTTCGTCTGGGAATGCACAGAAGAGGCTCTTTTTACGATATAGAGGAAGTATATGATTGCAGGATCATGGATTCTGTATTTAGGAAGATCCTCACCATAACTGCAGATTACTATAGGGAAAAGGAGCTTTCATTTTTTCACAAGATGGCTCATACAGGTTATTTGAGACATCTGCTTCTGAGAAAAGGAGAGAAAAGTAATCAGTATCTGATAGATCTTATCACATCAACAGACATTGATCCTGAGGCTGAGAAATCTATGCTTCGAGAATGGTGTGACAGACTACTGTCAGAGATAAATGGTGGTGAGATACAGGGGATACTTCATACTAGAAATGACCGATCTGCAGATGCCGTAATTGATGAAGGCACAGATATATTGTACGGGACAGATTATTTCTACGATGAGATACTGGGACTTGATTTTAAGGTTACACCTTTTTCATTTTTTCAGACCAATACTCTAGGAGCTGAGAAACTATATGAAACAGCCAGGGAATTCATAACCGGACGAAATTATTTAAATGACAATGAGGTATGTGAAGAAAAAAATGTAGAAAAAGATATAGATAAAAAACCAGATATAAATATGGAAAAATCTATAGAAGAAGGCAGGTTCCTCGGAGAGGTCTTTGACCTATATTCCGGTACCGGAACTATTGCCCAGGTTCTATCACCGGCAGCTACACATGTTACTGGTGTTGAGATCGTAGAAGAAGCGGTTGAGGCAGCCAGAGAGAATGCAGAGCTTAACAGACTTACGAATTGCGATTTTATAGCAGGAGATGTATTCAAGGTATTAGAGAGCCTTGATACTATTCCGGATACAATTGTTCTAGATCCTCCTAGGGACGGAGTATCTCAAAAGGCACTTGGTAAGATACTGGGATATGGTGTAAAAAACATAATATATATTGCATGCAAACCTACCAGTCTTGCTAGAGACATTCCGGCATTTATGGAGGCGGGATATAAGGCTGACCGATTTAAACTGGTGGATATGTTCCCGTCTACAAGCGGCGTAGAAGCAATGATTAAATTCTCAAAATAATTGAATTAATTGACACAAAGATTGTTTAAATTAATGTCTTTTCAAATAATGTAAAAGAGGATAAGATGATATCAGAAAATGCCATTATTGTATCAGGCATTAAAAAGATAAAAGGTTATATCAATGTTATACAGTCTATGATCTGTATAAAAGAAGAGGAATAATGATTACAGATACAGAAATAGAAGAAGAATTAAGACCTTTTGCCGACAATATACTTTGTCATGAGACATTCAAGATTCAAAAGAAATATATTCAGCACTCAGTGTACAGCGTATATAGTCATGAGCTTCATGTGGCTCATTTTGCCCTTGGCATAGATAATGCATTGAAGATTGGATGTGACAGGAAAAAGCTGGTATGTAGTGCGCTTTTACATGATTATTTCCTATATGACTGGCACATAGGAGGAGAGGGAGACATACACCCTAGACTCCATGGATTCTATCATCCAGGAACAGCACTTAGTAATGCGGACAGAGATTTTGACCTTACGGATATTGAAAGAGATGCCATCAAGAAACATATGTGGCCTCTTACCGTGATTCCTCCGAAATACAGGGAAGCCTGGGTAGTAACCATTGCCGATAAACAGGCTACCGTTTGGGAGAAGATGAATAAGACAGGAAAAGAGACTACAAAATGATATTTAGTACATACTTTATTTATTTCATAATTGCAAGTTTTTTTGGTTGGGTGTGGGAATCTTTCTACATGACGGTAAAAGATCATGAATGGTCTAACAGAGGTTTTTTGTTTGGTCCGGTCATACCTATATATGGAGCCGGAACAGTAGGAATAGTTATGGTTTCGAAACTACTTCCCGGAATGGGAAAAGTGGATTATCCGGCATGGAAGATTTTTTTGGTTGCTATGATAGGAAGTGTGATTCTGGAGTATGCCACATCTTATATAATGGAAAAATTGTTTCATGCAGTGTGGTGGGACTATAGTGAGTTTAAGTTCAATCTAAATGGAAGGATCTGTCTATGGGCATCACTTAGTTTCGGAGTCTTAGGCATATTTGTAATGAAAGT
>JAKPAB010000314.1 GCA_029779695.1 Bacillota bacterium
AAAGAACGCAAAGAGAGCAGCGTTTATCCATTTATACTTTAATTTGATAGGAACCATTATTTTTATGGCTGCATTCTATATAATTAATGCTGTTATTGGTTTTTCGTTTTTTGATGAGCGAGCCAACGCTGTTGGAATAGCTATAGTACATTCAACATTTAATATTGTAACTACTATTCTCTGGATTCCGTTTAACAAATTGCTTGTTAAACTTGCTACTATAACTGTAGCAGGTGCGGACGAAACTGATGAATCCGAATATACAAAAGAACTTGGAATGTTGGACGAGCGTTTTATGGAACAGCCTTCGTTTGCAGTAGCTCAGTCTGTAACAGTATCAAATAGAATGGCTGTATTGACCAATAAGTGTCTGTCAATAGCTACATCTACATTACTTAACTTTAATGTTGATGCTGTGGCTAATGTCATATCGTTGGAAACTGCTATTGATAAGTATGAGGACAGACTTGGAACATATCTTGTTAAATTGAGTGGCAAGTCACTTAATGCAGAAGATAATGATACCGTATCCAAAATAATGCAGTCTATAAATAATTTTGAGAGAATTTCTGATCACGCTAGGAATATAGCGGAGTGCTCAGAAGATATTAATAATAAAAAGTTGAAGTTTTCAGATAAAGCTAAGTCTGAAATTGGTACCTATCTAAATGCTGTTACTGATATAGTTGCACTTACGACAGATGCATATATTAATGGTGACATTAATAAAGCTAAAAGAATAGAACCTTTTGAAGAATCGATAGATATTCTTAATGCTAAGGCAAAAAAACATCATATTAAGAGGCTTCAGAAAGGCAAGTGTAATATTGAGAATTCTGTAGTAATTGAAGATTTATATATTAATCTCGAAAGAGTAGCAGACCATTGCTCCAATGTAGGAGCTACAATGATTCAGGTCAACGAAGATGAATCCATTGAAAATCATGTATACAAGGATTCATTTAGAATTGAAAATACTCCTGAATTTGAATTTGCTGTCAGCGAATATTCAAAAACATATTCAATTTAAACACTAAATAAATAATAAGAAGCAGTTTAAGCTGCTTCTTATTATTTTTGGTCGTGCTTTTATTTAAGAATGGACCGGCTATGCCGTTTCATATATATTGTTGTGTTCCCCTGTGAGGGAATATCATTTTAGACCCCTGTGAGGGTTGACAAGATAGGAGAGAGTTATGATTGAAAAAATGTTTCACTTGAAGGAAGCTGGAACAACGGTTAGGACAGAAGTTATTGGTGGACTTACCACGTTTATGACAATGGCTTATATACTGGCTGTTAACCCCAATATTTTGGCTGCATCTGGAATGGATCCTCATGCCATTCTTATGGCTACATGCCTTGCATCATTTATTGGTACACTTTGTATGGCACTAATGGCAAATTATCCCTTTGCTTTGGCACCTGGACTAGGTCTTAATGCTTATTTTGCCTATACAGTATGCGGGACTATGGGATATTCATGGAGAATTGCACTTCTTGCAGTATTTGTTGAAGGAATTATATTTATTATTCTTTCACTTACAAGAGTCAGAGAAGCTATTTTTAATGCGATTCCAATGGCATTAAAAAAAGGTGTTGGTGCAGGAATCGGTCTTTTTGTTGCATTTATAGGATTACAAAATGCACATATTGTTGTAAATAACGATTCAACACTTGTAACAGTTGTTAATTTTTCTGGAACCTGGCATACAGCAGGAATCTGTGCTTTGCTTGCTTTGGTTGGACTTATTGTCGTTGTTATTCTTGAAATGAAAAATGTAAAGGCTGCATTACTCCTTGGAATCATTATAACATGGGTGATCGGAATGATATGTCAGGCAACTGGAATTTATATCCCTGATCCTAAGGCGGGATTTTATTCAGTTTATCCATCACTTGGCATTACGGATTTTTCAAAGCTTGGTCTTACATTCGGACAGTGTTTCAATACAAGTTTTGCAGGAGTCAAGCCTCTTGATTTTGCAGTAGTAACTTTTTCGTTTTTGTTTGTGGATATGTTTGATACAATCGGAACACTAATAGGAGTCTCTGATAGAGCTGGTATGCTTGATAAAGATGGAAAACTCCCGAATGTCAAAGGAGCACTTACGGCAGATGCAGTTGCTACCTGTGCAGGAGCGGTATTTGGAACATCTACAACTACTACATTTGTGGAGAGTTCTGCAGGAGTAGGTGCTGGTGCTAGAACAGGACTTGCATCAGTTGTAACTGGATTTATGTTCCTTATTGCAATCTTTTTTGCTCCGATATTTACTTCGATTCCTGGATTCGCTACAGCACCGGCTCTTCTATATGTTGGATTCCTTATGATTTCAGCCATACTTGATATTAAATTTGATGATATTCGTGAGTCTGTTCCTGCTTATCTTACAATTATTGCTATGCCGCTTTGCTATAGCATCGCAGAAGGTATTTCTACAGGAGTAATTTCCTATGTAGTTATTAATATTGTCGGTAATATCATCTGTGAAGAGAAGAAGAAGATCACTCCGCTCATGTACGTCCTTGCAGTTTTATTTGTACTCAAGTATGTGATGCCGGCTTTGATAAAGTAGTCTCTATATTTTTGACCATAGCATTTAAATAGTTTAAAATAGAAATCGAAGGTTTATCCTTCGGTTTCTTTTTTTATGTATGTGGTTTCGTGCTATAATACTAAAAATCGATTAAAATTAATTGGAAGATACAAATACAAAATGGTGTAAAATTTGAAAAGAAAATATATTAAATGGGAGAAGCTGGATAATACAGCTAATATTTTTCCGGTGATAGCCGGAGAAAGCATGACAAATACATATAGGATAAGTGTGGTTCTTAAAGATGAGATAGATCCTGTGAAACTTCAAGAAACACTTTCTATTGTGTTACCCAAATTTCCAGGATTTAATCTTAGACTGAGAACAGGGGTATTTTGGTACTATTTTGAGGAAAATGGTAAAAAAGCACCTAAGGTCAAAGAAGAAAGTGAATATCCATGTCGCTTTATCCATGCAAATCGTAATAACAGCTATATGTTTTCTGTTACTTATTATAAAAATAGAATTAATCTTGAAGCATTTCACGCACTTGCAGATGGAATGGGTGGGATCGGTTTCTTAAGAGAGATAACATATCAGTATATTAGACTCTTAAACCCTGACCTTAGGAAA
>JAKPAB010000334.1 GCA_029779695.1 Bacillota bacterium
GTTGAAGAGATTTTGCCACTGCTGAAAAACAACATAAATATATTGATAAAGCAAAACTAACATGATATAATTGTATATATACCTAGTAAATTTTTCTTATCTTTGTTCATCGAAGGAGGTGTCTGATGAGAAAATGGAAAACACTGATTGTCACTTGTCTAACTATTTTAGCGGTTTGGTTGTTAATTCCACCTGCCTTAGTAAATGCAAACCAGATTCCCGATCGGCCGATAGATACAACAGTAGTAGATGATACTCAATTACTTTCTAGCGAGACCATTGCAGAAATTGATCAGCTTAATCTCAATTGGTCAACAACCGAACAAGGTTTACAGGTCGGTGTCTATATGACGAATAGTCTTTGGACAGATATCGAAAGTTTGGCCAATGAGACATTTCGTCAGTGGCAAGTTGGATTTTCAGGCTCAAATAATGGGATACTTCTGGTTATTGCAATAGAAGATAGGGAATTTCGGATTGAAACGTCAGATAATGCTGCGACAGTCTTGACAGATGTAGAATCAAAAGAAATTCTCGAAAATGCAAGAGAATTCTTTCGACAGGAAGATTACAATGGCGGTGTGACCTATATTGTTCAATCCATTGGTGATCAGTTTTATGGTACCAGTGTTGGTCAGAGCCAGTTAGCCACCTTAGATGAGAGAACATCGGAAGAGGAGGAGGGCTTTTTCGCTTTCTTAACTGTTGTCGTTGTGATTATTATTTTTGTGATAATTGAAAAATCCAGTCGTGGTGGTGGTGGACCAGGCAATTTGCTCTGGATGTTGGTGGATGATCAGCATCACCACCGCAATCATCACTCGTCTAATTCCTCATCGTCCGGCTTCGGTGGCGGTGGTTGGTCCGGTGGTGGCGGAGGAGGTGGAGGTTCCTCTTCCGGTTGGTAAGGAATCTTGTAATGATTCTGATAGCTATTCGTTTTTTAGAATGTTTAATCATTGTTAGAAAGGAAATCATATGAAAAAGAAATGGTTGGTTCTCCTCATTCCAGTCCTAGCTCTGCTATTTTTAGGA
>JAKPAB010000344.1 GCA_029779695.1 Bacillota bacterium
TAAGAAAAGAATAAATAAAGGTATAATGGCATAAAAGCTTGCGGTCAAAGTTAGATGATAGACTGGAAAACCCTGCGGATCGGTAATAGTAGTTATCCCCAACACCAGAGGCATTTTAGCCCTGGAGTTTAGCATGACCAAAGGAAGGAAAAAATTATTCCATATCCCTATAAATGCGAGTATAAAAAGGGTGATAAAACCGGGCAAAATATTCGGTAACCCTATTCTAAAAAAAGTGGTTAAATCGCCTGCGCCATCAATTTCTGCCGCATCAAATAGCTCTCGCGGAATTTGATTCCAGTAAGCTATCATCAGGTATGTGCCAAATATATTCACGAAAGAAGGTATTAAAATTGCCAAACGGGTATCGATTAAATTCAAATTAGTAAAAATCATAAATAGCGCCAGAGTGGTTGCATATCCTGGAACCATTGAAAAACCCAGTATCAGCATAAACAAAACCTTCTTACCCGGAAAGTCATAACGTCTAAAAGCATATCCAGCCAGCGAAGCAAGAAGCACTCCTACAAATGCCCCCACCCCAGCATACAAGAGAGAATTCTCCAGCCAGAGATAAAAAACTCCGTTTTCATAGGAAAAAATATTTTTTGTATTTTCAACAAAATGATTGGGGATACCAGGAAGCAGAGATTTTTGAAATAATTGGCTCACATTTTTAGTCGCACCTATCATCAACCAGTAGAAAGGAAAAACAAAAAACACAGCAATAATCAACAAAATAACTATAGTCGATCGGGAAGTCTTTTTCACCGGTTTGCACCTCCTTTAATTTAATATTCTTGAGCAAACATCTGTTTAGTGGCAGTCCTCAGGAAGTAAAAAGAGATTACAAAAGTCATAGCAGCAAGAATCAATCCCATTGCTGCTGCATAAGTAAAGCGCCCCTGAGCAAAAGCTGAGTTATATATATACATTGCAGGAGTATAATTGGTAGGCAAAACCACCAATCCACCCAGCATCCAGGGTTCATTGAAAACCTGAATAGCACCTATAGCATTAAAAATAAACAGGGTTATCAAGGTATCTTTCATTATTGGAACTTTTATCCTGAAAGCTATCTGCCAGAACCCTGCTCCATCTATCTGAGCCTGTTCAGAATACTCTTTGGGAATAGAAAGTAAAGAAGAATAAATCAATATCGCAGTATAACCCGTAAACTGCCACAATATTATTATGAGAAGCACTAGAGGAACAATGTCTCTGGTAAGAAGTTTACCAGAGAAACCAAATAAAGTTAGCAAAGGAAGGAATGGAGACATCGAATCTGAAAACATATACCCCCACACTATAGCTGCCACTATTGCTGGAATTGTAGAAGGTATATAATAAACCAATCTAAAAACAGGAGCTCCTCTGCGGCCTTCAACCTTTTCAAGAAGTAGAGCAACAAATATGGCAAAAAATATCATTAAAGGAACCTGGATCACCAAAAGATAAAGTGGAATTTTAAAAGATTCCCAAAACTGAGGGTCAGTTAATATTTTCGAATAGTTATTAAATCCTACATACCACATCCGAGCTCCCCTTTGAGCTTTAAGGGAGAGGTTGAATCCTATAGCTATGGGACATACAACCATAAAGGCGAAAAAGAATAAGAAAGGCAGAAGAAAAAGATATGCTTTAATTGTCGTAAGTCTTTTGCTTCTCAAATCAAAACACCTCCACCTAAATTCTTAATAATTCTCTGTCAATCGCCTCGCCAGAAGCTCGTAAAAACTTAATGACAGAGGGTTCAAAAGGAGAGCTTCATAAATACATGAGGATGAAGCTCTCCTTCTACTTTAATTATTAAACAACAGTTCCTTACGGTTATTCAGGAAGCTCCCCGACGATTACGTTATCGTAACCAAACTCTTCCATAGTACTGATGGCATCTTGCTCCCAGAGAGAAAGAACATCAGCAAATCTTTCTATTTCACCATCCACATAACTCTGGAAGTGTCTGCTGATACTCTCAGCAAGATTAGTCATAATCGGTAAATGAACAAAAGCTGTATCAACCATTTTATGAGCTTCCCAGAGAACCTCTGTGGCATTTTGTCCTCCAAAGAACTCATCCGGTCCACTTACTTCATCTAATACTTCTTCGTA
>JAKPAB010000127.1 GCA_029779695.1 Bacillota bacterium
GTCCTTGTCAGACTGTCGACTAGGGGTTGCCAAATTCCCAAATCGGATCGTAATAACATGGTCAAATCGGCTAAGTCATCAAGAGTAATTTCCTCTTGCGTAGCGAAAGGATGTGCAGGGGGGATAGAGAGATAGAGTTGTTCCATAAAAAATCCATTTGATAAGATGTCGTCTTCATCTATTAGAAAATCCGTTACGATGAATTGATAGTGCTCATCCTTTAAGCCAGCTATTAAAGCCTCATTTTCTAGTAAATCCAAACGAATTTCTTGATTACTCTCTTGTTCAGCTAGTCTAGAGCGTATTTCCCATTCGACCCCTGGAGCATAGATACCGCCAAATAAGGTGGTTGCTTGCATCGAAAAACGTTGGATATTTTCCGAGAACGTCTGACTTTGTTTTAACAATTTTCTGGCCTGTTGAACGGTGTATTTTCCTGTTTCTGTCAAGATAAGTTTGTTTTTACTACGCTGAAAGAGTTGAACGCCTAAATCGTCTTCTAAGCTCTGCATATTGCGCGTTAGCGAGGGTTATGAAATCAGTAAAACCTCTGCTGCCTTGGACAAAGTTCCCTGATCCGCAAAGGCGATGAGTTGTTCTAATTGTTGTAATTGTAGCATCTGTCCCTCCGGTTCTATCTATTTTATTGTTATTCTACTATTTTTTTAGGAGCTTGTAAATGTATTGGTCATCGCTGATAATGGGCGATAGAAAGCTGAAGTAGTGGTTGACAATAAGCTTACAAGTGTTCGATAAGTCCAGAAAAAATTCAAAATTGTTTACTTAAAAAATCAGTTCGTGATTGTTTTCTTATAGACAACT
This sequence comes from Bacillota bacterium, assembly GCA_029779695.1. Lineage (GTDB taxonomy): Bacteria > Bacillota > Clostridia > Lachnospirales > Lachnospiraceae > Lachnocurva. The sequence goes on from JAKPAB010000127.1 coordinate 823, forward strand.
GAAAGAAATTTTTGTATAATGTGTTTAATAAAACACATTGGAGGTGTTTATGTTTTCTGGAGAACGATTAAAACAACTGAGAAAAGAAAAAGGCTTGACTCAGATGGAAATTGCTCAACAATTAGAAATCAATCGTGCTTCATATGCGAGTTGGGAGTTGGGAAGGGCAAAGCCAAATCAGTCCAATTTAGAGCGTTTAGGGAACTTATTTGGAGTAGAAAATTCATATTTTGAATCTGAATACACGATTGTATCCAACTATCTCCGCTTAAATCAAAAAAATAGGACGAGTGCTGATCATTTTCTAGAAGAATTACTGAAAAATCAAATGGAAGAAAGTTCTAAGAAGGTCATTTCCCTTTACCCTATTCAGGTATTGGAAGAAGTTCCCTTATCTGCTGGATATGGTGAAAGTTACTACGACGAGTACCGGTTTAGTACAGTCTACTCAGATGAAGAGTACAGCTACGATTTTGCTTCATTCATTGTAGGACAGTCCATGGAGCCTGCCTATTCCGATGGAGAAGTCGCCCTGTTCTCCTCCTCAGGATATGATTATGATGGTGCAGTATATGCCATATCTTTTAATGGGAAAGCCTATATTAAGCGCGTGTACAAAGAAAAAAATCGGTATAGGATTGTCTCCATCAACCCTAAATACCCTGATATGTATGCGTATGAATATGATGAATTTAAAATCGTTGGAAAAGTCGTTGGCCATTTCAGACCAATTGAGAAGCTTGAATAATGAGAACAACATTTGACAATATAATGTGATGTGATGAGTATGATTGATTACGAGAGAGAACCAAAAAGTGATATTGCCTTTGTTGATATGAAATCTTTCTATGCAAGTGTTGAATGTGCCAGCCGTGGTTTGCATCCTTTAAAAACTTCGCTATGTGTGATGAGTAGGGCAGACAACTCGAATGGCTTGATCCTTGCTTCATCACCCTTGTTCAAAGAAGTATTTGGCAAGTCAAATGTAGGAAGAGCCTACGATTTACCTTTTGATATACATACAAGAAAATTTTCTTACTATAATGCAAAAAGGCAAGGTCTATCGACAGACCCTGCTTATATTCGATTCATTGAGGAGTGGGCGCGAGCGACAGTTATTGTTCCGCCTCGTATGGATTTATATATTGAAAAAAATATTGAAATCCAGCATATTTTTCAGCAATACGGGAGTATCGAAGATATCATGCCCTACTCAATTGATGAAGGGTTCATTGACTTGACATCCTCTTTAAACTATTTCATTCCCAATCAATCAATTAGCCGAAAAGATAAATTAGATATGCTTAGTGCTAGAATTCAAAGGGATATCTATCGTAAGACAGGTGTTTATTCTACCGTTGGGATGTCTAATGCCAATCCCTTACTTGCAAAATTAGCATTAGATAATGAGGCTAAGAAAACACATAACATGAGAGCTAACTGGTCCTATAAAGATGTAACTACAAAAGTATGGGGGATTTCAAGATTAACGGACTTTTGGGGAATCGGTGCTGCAATTGAAAAAAGACTAGAAAAACTTGGGATCTATACCATTAAAGAATTGGCGACTTACAGTCCAGATTTATTAAAGAAAGAATTTGGTGTATATGGTGTTCAATTGTGGTATCACGCAAATGGAGTTGATGAAAGCAATGTTCATGTACCCTATAA
>JAKPAB010000130.1 GCA_029779695.1 Bacillota bacterium
TAATAGTATCAGGGGTTTGTTCTGCTTTGAGCATCACACAGTCACGCTTGTCTATGTCAATTGCTCCAACTCCAAGAATTTCAAGACCGCGCTTTGCCTGACCTGCACACCCCGACCAGAAGTAACCTATCCATGGAGTATGCTTCCCTGATTTGGAAATATAACTGGGATCAATGGCTATTGCTTTCCTGTCATTTCTGTCAAAAAGCGTATTCATCAATTCCATGTTATAGCGTATCCAGTCAAACTCTTTTGTGAAGGTTTGCCGATAACACTGTTCGCAACGTTTTCCGTAGCGCTCCAACTGAGTGAAATTTATCTTTCTTGGTATGACCATAAATAAAAGTAGGGTCTCGATGATGGCTGATTTAAAATTTATGTTTAACTTTGCAGCAGATCCATCAAAGGCATCTCTGCAGATATTCATATATTGGTTAAGTGCTCCTGATATTTCCATGTCTAACTTATGCGTTGAGAACATAAAGTTACTGAAAATCAGCCACTTAACCAAATTTTACGCACTAAGTATTGTTAATATATTCCATTGATACTGAGATAGTTAACTAATTATTTAACGGACTATTGTATTAATGTACTAAGTAATAATTAATATTTTATTACACAGAAATATTTGCTGGAGATCTTTATTTACTTAATAAATGAAGTAACATAGGTAAGGTAGGCGCCCCGATAACCTAGTTTAACATAACTTAAGTAGAAATAAATAGGTAGTTAACTCAGAAAAGTATACCTTTGTATTTGAAAATTAATAAACGTATGCACATGAATAAATTAGCCAAAATTATAGCATTTGTCAGTATTGCATTTTCACCAATCAACATGAATGCACAGAACTCGTTTAATAATATCTTGAATGGGCTTGTCGGACATTTTGATGTAAACGACAGTATCGCGTTTCACCAAGGTCTTGACAGTCTCTATGAGGCTTACTGTCGTGAAAATGATTCTGTATATAGTGTATCGCACGATATATCCAGAAGATTCCGTCAAGATCAAGCTATAAGAATTATGTATACTTCGATTAATCAATCC
>JAKPAB010000019.1 GCA_029779695.1 Bacillota bacterium
TTTTAATCCAACGCGTTGTGCCTCACCGGCAAAAGCGGCCTGTGCCTTCCTTAAGGCCTCCATCGATGCATTAAGAATGTATATCTTTCCTTCTTCCTCGACAAATAAGATCTTGTCGCCCTCCTTGACCCCCAATTTGCGGCGTATATCGATAGGAATGGTAACCTGCCCCTTTGAGGTGATCTTTGCGATCTCCATATCTTATCCCTCCCTTCTGATTAATGAAATCCTTACTTTCCTTACATTTGTAGTGTACTCAAACTGGATGGAAATATCAATAGTCCGATCTTTTGCTTTTCCCACATTAGGTGTCTCTATTGTCTTCATGGAAAGCTTGGTTTGTTTATGGCAAAATAAACATGGACAAAGGGGTGTAGAATAAATAAAGGTAACTTGATCTTCAGTCTAAATTAGGTCATTAGCATTTACATACAAAAGAAACAATTAAGCATTTTTGGCAGCATCGTTAAGCTGACAAACTTAAATTGAAGATTAAAGATCCGACCCCGCAATATCCATGATGTCCGGGGTTCCTATTGTCAGCGCCGTAGAGGCAGGGAATGATCCTGTAAGCGAAGTAGGTTGCGAAATCTCCGTTAAGGCTGAAAATCCTCAAGCTATTGCAGAGGGGATCTTAAAAAATATACAATATGACTTCAAAACAACGGCATGAAATGGGTGAAAGAGGCAGACAATATGTTTTGCGAAATCACACATATCCTATTTTGGCTGCCAAATTTTGGCAAGCAATAGAATAGGCATGATGTTAAAAAGTTAATCTGACATATGAGGAGCAAAAGCTATGTCATCAGATAAACCAAATACACTAGAGAAAATCGAAAGGGCTTACGAGAAAAGGGAAAGGATACCAAAAAAGAAATATTCATTTCTTAATCCTTCTGTTTTTATCCCTTGGCAAAAAAGGAAAGGGTATTCTTGCATTTCCTCAACAAAATTTATTTTAGTAAAAAAATATTAGCGAACTTTCCTTTCTTGAAGTTGGCTGTGGGACCGGGGCTAACATCCTCCAATTTATACGTTATGGATTTACACCTGAGAAAATTACAGCAAACGAACTTCTCCCCGAAAGAGTAAAAACAGCACGCATTATCCTTCCTTCCAGTGTTACAATTGTCTTGGGTGATGCAAGTCAAGTGCCTTTTAAGAATGTCCCCTTCGATTTGATATTAGTGTCTACCGTTTTTAGTTCAATTCTTGACCATGACTTCAGAAAAAACTTGCATTGAGATTATGGGATTTATTGTCTATAGATGGTGCGGTGCTTTGGTACGATTTTATTTACAATAATCCACGAAATCCCGACGTTGAGGACATATCTGTTGGGGAATTAAAGGCACTGTTTCCTGACTCTTATATAACCTATAAAAAAGTGACATTGACTCCACCCATATCTCGATCTATATTATCTGTAGCGCCGTGGAACTGGATATATAGTTGCTTTAATTTACCTTTTTTAAGGACTCATATTGTGGCATGAATTCAAAAAACATTAATAAATAATAATTCTTTAAAATCTTTAAAATGAAATTATGTTATTAATAAAAATTTAAGTTTTAGGGGGGTTTATAGTGAAGGTACCGTTTTCTCCACCTGATATTTCCGATATAGAAATTAATGTGGTTATAGATACCTTAAAATCCGGTTGGATAACAACCGGTCCCAAGACAAAATTATTTGAGCAAAAGATTGCCGAATATACTGGAGCTTCTAAGGCAGTATGCTTAAATTCGGCTACTGCAGCCATGGAAATGACGCTCAGGCTTTTAGGTATATGCAAGGAAGATGAAATTATAACTACTGCATATACATATACTGCTTCTGCCAGCGTTATAGATCACGTTGGGGCAAAGATAGTGCTTGTAGATACCGCTGAAGATTCCTTTCATATGGATTACAGAAAGCTTGAGGAGGCAATTACTGAGAGGACAAAAGCTGTTATACCCGTAGATATTGGCGGGGTTATGTGTGATTATGACAATATATTTGAAGTTGTCAATTCTAAAAAACATTTATTTCAACCATCCAATAAAATTCAAGAGGCGATCGGAAGAGTAATAGTTATAGCAGATGGAGCGCATTCTTTTGGTGCGACATATAGAGGAAGGAGCAGTGGAGAAGTTGCAGATTTTACATGTTTTTCATTTCATGCAGTGAAGAATTTGACTACAGCCGAAGGTGGAGCAGTTACGTGGAGAAAGATTCCAGGCATTGACGATGAAGAATTATATAATGAATTTATGCTGCTATCTCTTCACGGCCAGTCAAAGGATGCGCTTGCTAAAACTAAATTAGGAGCATGGGAATATGACATCATATGTCTTGGCTATAAGTGTAATATGACTGACATCATGGC
>JAKPAB010000023.1 GCA_029779695.1 Bacillota bacterium
TTAGAGAGAGAAAAGCGCAAGGAACGAGAGAAAGCTATTTTAGAGATGGTGGACAGGCATATTAAAGAAGCAATGGCTCTCCAGCAGAAAGCATTAGAAAGATTAAAAACTCTTAACCCTGATGAACTGACTACCCGAGATGTTTTGAATTACTTGTTAGAGGCGATGAAGGTGGAGAGGCTAAGCAGGGGAGAGCCAACTGAATCTCAAGCTCCTTTAGAGGTTGTGATTAAGCACGTCAGAAATGAGAATAGAGATACAGACAATTGATGAGTTTGGCAACTTCTTTTTAGAAAACGAGAATAGTGAAATTTTGCTGTTATATGGAGGAGCAGGCTCGGGGAAGTCTTACTCAACTGCAATCTGGTTATTAGAAAAAGCGCTAAAAGAAAGAAATAAAAGATTTTTAATCACCCGTAAGACATTACCTTCTTTAAAGGTTAGTTGCCTTCAGTTATTCAGAGAGTTGCTAAGCAAGTATAACTTGTCTTATGAGTTTAATAAGTCAGAGCTGGAAATGGTTATAAATACTAATCAAATCTTATTCAAATCGCTTGACAATGCTGATAAAATTAAATCAGCAGAGTTCAATTATATTTGGGCAGAAGAAGCTACAGAATTAACCCACCAGGACTATTTACAACTAAGACTAAGACTAAGAAGAAAGAACGACTTGAATAATCAGATAATTGCAACCTTCAACCCTATTGACCAGTTTCATTGGTTGAAGACTAAAGTGCTGGATAGAGAGAAAGTAAGCTCGTTCCAAAGTAATTATAAGATGAACCCATTCCTTTCAAGAGAATACATAGAGCAGTTAGAAGGATTGGCGGAAGTGGATGAGAATTACTATCGGATTTATGCCTTGGGGGAGTGGGGAGTATTGCAGAACTTGATTTATTCTAACTGGGATGTGGTAAATGATTTCCCTGAAAATTATGATGAGGTTATCTACGGGTTAGATTTTGGCTACGTCAATCCCACTGCTTTAGTAGAAGTGCGAATAAAGGAAAATGAAGCGTGGATTCAGGAACTGATTTATCAATCTCACTTAACCAATAGTGACTTGATTGAGCTGTTAAAGAGTAGGGTAAGTAAGGATACTCCTATTTATGCTGATTCTGCTGAGCCACAGAGGATAGATGAAATCTACAAAGCGGGGTTTAATATCTATCCTGCGAACAAGGACATTAAATTTGGGATAAATAAGGTAAAAGAGTATAAGTTGCATATTTTGGAAGATTCTACAAACACAATAAAGGAAATTCGCTCCTACAAGTGGAGAGAGGACAAAGAAGGAAGAATATTGGAAGAGCCGGTGAAGTTTAATGACCACGCAATGGATGCTATGAGATATGCCGTTGCAAGCAAGGAAAATTCTTTGGTAGATGCTTTTATATTGTGAGGTGAAAGATGAAGTTTTTCAGACGAGAGAAAAAACAACTTTCTAAAATAGCGGAAATTACAAAAATATTGCAGAATAGTATTTTTCAGGGGTTAAGCTATGAACAAAACGCAGTAGAGGGATATTTAAGAAACTCTACGGTTTTTAGATGTATCAATTTAATTGCTCAAGGTTCTTCAGCTATCCCTTGGATTTTGTATAAAGATAACAATGGAGAAGTTGAAGAAGTTGATGAACACCCAGCTAATAAGTTTCTTGATAAGGCTAATCCGAGACAAAGCTTTAATAAATTTATTGAGGTTTTGATTTCTCATTTATTCCTGTCTGGCAATGCTTATATTTTAGCCGTTGGACCAGAGAAAAAGCCGCCTACTGAATTATATTTACTACGCCCTGATTGTGTGAGTCTTAAAATTGAGAGAGGAGAGGTGGTAGAGTATAATTATAGTTCGCAAGCAGGTAATTTCATTTATCCTCCAGAGCGGATTTTGCATTTGAAGTTTTTTTCTCCGCTCGATGATTATTTAGGTGCTTCCCCCATCTCTCCCCTCGCTTTATTTGTGGACCATAAAAATGAAGGAATGAAGTGGAATTTATCGTTACTACTTAGAGGAGCAAGGCCAAGTGGCGCTTTAATATCTCAGCAGAGTCTAACTGATGACCAAAGAAAACATCTTCAAGCTATTATTAATGAGTATTCGGGACCTGAAGGAGCGGGAAGAATTTTATTACTGACTGGGGCTTTTGATTGGAAAGAAATTGGTTTATCGAATAAGGATTTAGATTGGTTGCAAGCAATTAAGTTAGATACCCGAGAAATTGCTTTAACCCTTGGAGTTCCTCCTCAATTAGTTGGCGATTCTGAAAATCTTACTTATTCTAACTATCAAGAGGCAAGACGTTCTTTGTATCAAGAGACAATCTTACCTCTTATGAAATATATTGTTAGTGAATTTAATTACTGGTTATTAGGAAGTTTATATAAAGACAACACTTTATTTTTTGAAATGGATTTGGATGAGCTTGAAGCGCTGCGAGAGAATAGAAAAGACTTATGGGAGCAAGGAATAAACGGATTTAAAACTGGAATTTTAACCATCAATGAGGCAAGAGAACTACTTGGCTATGGAAGATTTAATTCTAGAGAAGCAGATATGCTATATCTTCCTCTTACTGTTTATCCGATTAGCGAGATTCAAAGCAAGATGGGAAGAAAGTCTTTTTACCTTTCTGAAGATAAGATTATTCAAAACTGGGAAAGAAAAAATCGTTCAATTTGGCAACCATTTGAAAAAAAGTGGGTTGCTGAATTGAGAAAAATTTTTAATGAGCAGGAAGAAGATGTTTTGAAATCCTTAGGAGTTAAGCAAGTAGCTTTTGATATGGCTAAATGGAATAAGAGATTGGCTCAAATAGCTATTCCTCTACTAAATAACATCGCTGAAGAAGGGTTCAAAGATGCGATGGGAGATTTAGGAATTAACGTTAATTATGAGCAGCACCGTTCGAAGGTTTTAGAATGGGTAGAAAAAGAGGCTGGAACACAGATTAAAGGAATAAACGAAACTACATTATCGAATGTTAGAAGCGCAATAGAGGAAGGAATAAAAAATGGTGAAGATATGAAGCAAATAGCAAAAAGAGTTAAAAGTGTTTTCGATGAGGCTTCAGACGTTAGAGCGAAAATGATAGCTCGAACTGAAACTCTCAGAGGTTATCGTAAGGGTAACTTAGTTCTTTACGATGCCAGCGGGGTTAGAATGGGGCAGTGGTGGACTGCTTTAGATGAGAGAACCTGTGAAGAATGTATGGGATTACACGGGCAAGAATTTCCTATTGAGGAAGCGCCTTCATTAAATGAGAGCATTCATCCTCAGTGTCGTTGCGTAATATTGCCAGTTTTGGAGGGGCAAAAAAATGTTTTATAAAAATTTTAAGTTTGATATTAAAGATATCACCGAACAAGGAACGTTTGAAGGTTATGCTTCAATTTATAATACGGTTGATTTAGTTGGGGACGTAATAGTTCCAGGAGCATTTGATAGAACATTAAATCATAAAAAAGGTAGAGTTCCTTTTCTTTTAGACCACGACTCCACTAAGCGGGCTGGGGC
>JAKPAB010000031.1 GCA_029779695.1 Bacillota bacterium
GACGGAGGTGTTGCTAGACGCACAGTTGACGGCAGCATTGCTGGATAGGCTCACCCACAAAGCCCATATCCTAAACATCAATGGCGAAAGCTACCGCTTTAAGCAGGCTCTCGCCAGGCAAACCACTGACTAATTTTTTATTACTCAAGTGGCCTAATTTCTTACCAGCAAATGGCCTAATTTTTGATTGACATTAACAAGCAGAATCACAACATACTGATAGCATCCAAATCCGAAGCACCTTATGATTTAGAAACTCATCTTCATTCCCTCCCTTTTCTGCATAATTTCAATTCATTTACTGTATTAGTGATCAATATCTTCATCTAATATAATAACCATGGTTTGAATAATCGTGATAAATCTATTCAGCTACTTGCCAAAGATAGTCTTAACAATTACTTTAAAATCCGTAAATATAGTAGCTCTGCTAGCATACTCTAAATTTATTCTAATCTTATCAGGCATGATTTCTTGTATATACACTTGCTCCGGATCATAGCTAGCCTCATAAGTATCTCGGCTAGCTGCTAGGAGAATATTTTCGTTCCTGTATTTTATGGAAGCAGGATCAGTTATTCCGGGCATAAGATTTAGAACCTCCTTTTGTTCAGAGGTATATAGATTAACGTATTTAATGACTTCCGGCCTTGGCCCAACCAAACTCATTTCGCCCTTAAGAACATTGATAAGCTGTGGCAGTTCATCTATTTTGTATTTACGCAAAAACTTCCCTGACTTAGTAATACGTGGGTCATCTCCTATAGTTATTGCTCCGCCTATTTTATCTGCATTCTTCACCATAGTGCGAAATTTGTAAATTTTGAAAGTCTCGCCGTACCTGCCCACACGTTCCTGTCGATAAAATACCGGCCCCTTACTATCTAGCTTTATCCACAGAGCTATTAAAACAAAAAACGGTAACAGAACTATCAGTCCTGGCACCGTAAAAATTAAGTCAAAAATACGTTTCGCAGTCATTATCCCAACAGCTCCACAACAGCATTAATTACTCTCTCTTGATCTTCTTCTGTCATACGAGTATAGAGAGGTAAACTAACGGCACGCTTAAAGGCATCGTAAGCGCAGGGAAAATCTTCAGCTTTTAAGTTATAAGTATCTCGCCAATAAGGATGTAAATGCAAAGGAATAAAATGCACACTACACCCAATTCCCCGGCGAAACATTTCTGCAATAAAATCGTCTCTGCTAATCTTAGCATTATTGTTTAAGCGTATCACATACAGATGCCATGCATGGAAATCATTAATTAAGGGGGAAGCTGGTAAAGTTAAAGGTAAACCATTAAATGCTTTATTATACCTATCAGCCATAGCTTCTCTCTTAGCCTGCATACTGTTTAGTTTTTTCAATTGATGAATACCTACGGAAGCAGCCAAATCGGTCATATTATACTTAAAACCCGGTGCAATTACCTCATAGTACCAGGATGGCTTGTCTGCAATATAGCGGTCAAAAGCATCCCGGTTAATACCATGCAGACGCATAACTCTACAACGATCAGCTATTTCCTTGTTACGGGTTACCACCATCCCACCTTCACCAGTAGCAAGTGGTTTCGTAGCATAGAAGCTAAATACGGTTACATCGCTTTCTAAGGTACCTATTAACTGTCCGTGGTATGAACTAGGTAAAGCATGAGCAGCATCTTCTACCACCTTCAAATTGTACTTACGGGCTAAGCTAATAATTTCGTTCATATCACAGGCCAAGCCTGCAAAATGTACAGGAATAATAGCCTTGGTACGAGGAGTAATTGCATCTTCAATAAGACTTACATCTATATTTAGAGTATGGGGATCAATGTCTACGAAAACCGGATCCGCCCCCAAATAACGAATCACTTCCGCAGTAGAAGTAAAAGTGTAAGTGGTCGTAATCACTTCGTCCCCCGGGCCAATCCCACAAGCCTCTAAAGCCAGATGCAATCCAGCAGTAGCTGAACTTACCGCCACCGTCTCTATTCCCCTGCCGAGATAAGCCGCAAGATCATTCTCAAACTGTTTGGTTTTAGGTCCAGTAGTTAACCAACCTGACCGTAGCGAGTCTACTACTTCAGCGATTTCTTCATCGCCAATGTCTGGTAAAGAATAAGGCAAAAAATCAGCCATGTTTTCCTCCACTTTCTAAAGACTTTCATAAGGCTTTTCAATCCAGCACAAAACATGGGTTCGTAATAAAGGAAACAAATTAAAAAAGTTATATAAAGCCGGATGTAATCTTGTAACCCGTCGACTTATAGGAGGTGCTAATGTGACCTTCCACGTCTTAATCCTTCCTAAAGGGAACAGTTTTTTAATTTGCTTAATTGAAACCCCACGGACATCTGGATTAGATGGGTTATTGTAAATAAAATCATACCAGATAACTCCGCCCCCCCGGTTTAGTCAATTCCCAAATCTTATTAGCCAATTTCTGCTGGAAAGATACATCCAGGAGTGAGGTGAAAACAGTAGACTACAGTACAATATCAAAAAAATTTGGAGCAAGTTTAAGCTCTGAAGCATCGCCCTGAATAATTTGAACATCTTGTGGTAACCTTTTTCTCGCAATTTGAACCCTTTCCTCTAGCAATTCGTTGGCTACTAATAATTCGGGATTGAATCCCAATTCGATCAATTGTAATATATTGCTGCCTGCTCCACAGCCAACTTCCAACACACGTTTATCATTAACAGGAGTCAATCCAGCTTCGGTTATAAGCCTAATTAAAGCGCGCTCTCTTTCCTGCTTTGCCATATAAACAGAAGGGTTTAATGGGTTATATAAATCTGTTAAAATCATACGGCGTTGGTATCTTTCGCGAACCCGGTCTGTTTCTGAAGGTTCACTACCTAGTATCTTTTCCCCCATGTGGTCATCCCTCCAGCACTTTTAAAAACTGCTTGGCAAGTATCTTATAATCATGATGTTTCATAACATATTCTTTGCCACGTTGTCCCATTGCTTCACGTTCAGCCACGGACATGCTAGCCAAAGTCCGTATAGCATCTGCAATAGCTTGTGGGTCCTCTGGAGGAACTGAAATCCCACAACCTGCTTCTTTTACCGGGTCGTTACCAGCTTCAATAGCATAAATGATTGGCTTAGCTGCCATCATATAGTCCATAAGCTTGTTAGGGCTAACTCCAAAACGAAATAATGGCTCTCTTTGTAGCCCAATATAACATATATCAAAAAACTGTAATAAAGCAGGAATTTGGGGTTTAATAACAGGTGGCAAAAAGGTTATATTCACCAAATTATGCTCTTCGGCATATTTCCGTAGCCTTTCTTTTTCTTGCCCTTGCCCTACTAGTACAAAATATAAATCTGTTTCTTTGAATAAAATAACGGCCTCAAGAAGTGTATCGAGTGAGTTAGCAATCCCATGGGCTCCTGCATAACCTACTATGATTTTTTTATTATTCTTTAATTTCAATAACAGTTTTTTATGTTCATCTGGTAAATCATCATCATACTTTTGCCATTCATTAACACAAATGCCATTAGGAATTGCAGTAAATTTGTTAGGTTTCAATCCGTGATTTCGCATGTGTGGTTCAGCACAAGGCAGTATCGATACAACATGGTCACAATAACGATAGGCATCATTTTCGGCCTTCTGCATTACCATAATGTAAGGATGCCACGCAGGAATATTCCCTAATTCCATAGGCGAAAGCGGCCACAAGTCATGCACTTCAAATATTAAACGAGCCTTTTGCTCTTTTTGAATTAAACGTGCAGGATAAATATCTAAGGGATAAGTAGAAGAAGCAATTACTGCATCTATCCTCTCATGTGCCATAAGCGTTTTAATATAAGTCCTTAGACGTATTACAAAATGCAGCATGTTGAAAATACGCCCTATCCCATTGCCGTGGTAAATAGGCGTCTTCAACCAAATATAACGTATCCCATCGATAGACTCCTCGGTAACTCCCCGCTCAAGAACAGGGTTATTAGTTCTTAAATGGGAAAACGAAGCAGCTATTATTGTAACTCTATGACCTTCCCGTACCCATTCACGGGCAAGATAGTAGGGACGATATTCCATTCCATGTCGTGGTGACCCAGCATAGTGATTAATAAGTAAAATATTCATTGCTTATCCTCAAATCTATACGGAATAATATTAACCCCAAGAACTAATCTCATGACATTAACAATTTAACTACCTTCTCCCCCGCCTTACCATTACCATACAAATTATCAGAAAAGTCTATAACTTTAGCAAAAAAATGCTGCTCTGCCTCTATAATCTTATCCCTATCAGCCCCAACTAACAAATTATAACCGTGCTCTACCAACTCCACCCACTCCGTCTCGTCTCGCATAGTAATGCATGGTTTGTGAAAGAAATAAGCTTCCTTTTGCACTCCGCCACTATCCGTAAATACAGCCCGGCACTGGTTTAAGAGACAAATCATATCGAAATAGCCCACAGGTTGAATACAACATATATTTTGCAAATGAAACCCAGCTTCACGCACATATTTACGAGTGCGGGGATGTAATGGCATAATAACCGGTACTCGTTCCGCAATCTCATCTAATGCCGTCATTATATTCCGTAGTCTATTCACATCATCGGTATTTTCCTGCCGATGTACAGTGGCCAGATAAAAACCATCCTGGTATTGATTCAATAGACTGGCTACAACCGATCCCGGTTTAGCTCGTTCACGATAAAAAAGAGCTGCATCATACATAACGTCACCTACATTACAGACTCGAACTCCCGGCCATTGTGTCGCTCCTTCCTGTTCCAGGTTTTTTACCGCGGTCTCAGTAGGGCAAAATAACCAGCTAGATATTCGATCAGTAAGAATTCTGTTTATCTCCTCCGGCATATTCATATTAAAAGATCTGAGCCCCGCTTCCACATGGGCTACGGGAATATGTAACTTAGCTGCTGCCAAAGCTCCTGCCAAGGTGGAATTGGTATCGCCATAGACCATTACAAGGTCGGGCTTTTCCTTCACCAATAGCCACTCCAGAGCCTCTAACATCCTGCCGGTCATAGTTCCATGGGTACCTCCGCCAATACCTAAATGATAGCTAGGTTTTGGTATCTGCATCTCCTGAAAAAAAACATCTGACATATTAGCATCATAATGCTGTCCGGTATGAACCAGCAACTCTTCGATATTTTCTCTATCTGATGCTTCCTTATTGTATTTAGCTATAGCCCGAGACACGACCGCTGCCTTAATAAACTGCGGCCGAGCGCCGACTACTGTAAGTATTTTCATTATAATAGTCCCTCGTAAATTTTCCGTAGCTTAATAGCTTCTTGTTCCCAGTTGTATTTATCTTCCACAGCTCTACGGCCATTTTCGCCCATTTTCATTGCCTCATACGGATTATTAAAGATCCAATTCATAGCATCAGCAATTTCATTAACATTCAAAGGATCGACACATATTCCACACTTATTTCCTTCAACAATTTCTTTCCACAGAGGAAAATTAGAGGCAATTACCGGCAGGCCGGCTGACATGTATTCAAACATTTTGTTAGGCTGTGCATTTATATGATTCGGTTCAGGATGGAATAGTACCAAGCCCGCTATAGATTTGGCTAGAACTTCTCTGACCCCTGTGCGATCAATATGTCCTAACTCTATCACCTGTTTCCACCCAGGCTTATTAATAACCATTTCTCGTTCTGAATTTGAAGCAAATTTTCCCGCAAGAAGTAGCTGGTGGTCGGTCATTCCTATGGCCTCTACCATCTCATTTATTCCTCTTATCTGTCCAATACCCCCAACGTAACAGACCACCTGCTCTTTGTTATCCCAGTTTACCTCTGGTATATGCAATTCCGACAAAAGTGGATAATTGTTCACATCCACGGTATGCTTACTAATCTTTATAAATCTGTCTCTTATGTAAGGGGTAGCCGTTACTATATAATCAAAACGTTTAGCGGCATAGTTTTCTGTTTTTTCCACTCCCCAGCTAACAATTCTCCGCAATGGTGCAGGTATCCAATGTTTTGATAATATCTGTCTGGGCACATCTTCATGTACATCATAGATAACCTTCTTACCTTTACGTTTTAACTTTAAACCAATGGGTATTAGCTCTGGGTCATGAAAATGGTATATATCTGCATTGCATTCCAGGGCTCTTTTATACACCTGCTTGGTAGTCTTGAGTATACGCTCTAGCCTGTTTTTAGGTGTTTTTACTGCCATTATTCTCACGCCATCTATTACTTCATCTTTTTCATTTTGTACCACCAATGTGACTGCATATCCTGCATTAAAAAGGGTTTTGCATTCTTTATGGAAGATGCGGATATCATTTGCACTATGAACTGAGGTTATGTGGCAGATATGATTCATGTAGACCTCCTGCTTTGCTATTGTTCAATAGTAAATCTGGATTTTTACCTATAATTAATAAAATCAAAAATCCCATGAGAATACCATGAGTTAGTAAAGAAGTTCCTAAGTCAGCACTAGTAAACAAGCTGAAAAATGGTATTGTTATAATACTAATTCCTAACCATTTAGGCATTCGTTTTCCTACTAAACTGTCTGCAATCCATAGTAACAGACCTATAATTATTGAAAAGATCCACATGCCTAAATAGCCAAAATGCATATAGCCTGTAGCTAAAAAGCCGTTGTTACAATTTGCATTAGGGTGTCCTAGTAAATACAAACTCACCATGTTTGTATAGTTGTATTCAAAGGGATAATTAACGAACGATGAAAAAATACTATTTGACAAATATACATGGCCGATGTCTGAAAATAACTCATAATAAGCAAAATTCAATTGAGCAGGTACAAAGAAAACCCTCCTGACAAACAAGGACGCTAGCCAAATATTATCAAAGATTAGATAAATGCAGGATGAGAATATTATGACCCCTATCAAACCCCAAGTTATATACTTAAAAGCCTCCTTTTTCCGCACAAAAAAGTAAACAGCTAAAATAAGAACAGGGTAAAACAGGACTGATTTATGAGAACTAATGGCAAAGAATAAGACTTGTAATGCTGTAAAAATTAAAAATAAACGGTATCTTTTCCGCCAAAGAGCCCAAGCAATCAGAGCAGGATTAACAACCTTGTAGACCCAGGTATTTATATAACCCCATATGCCTGCATTAATAAGTAGACCAACTTCGCCACGATGCTCATATACTTTACTCAAGTCTAAATTGAAGTGGCTCAAGCCCCCTTTAGCTATCATAGAAGCTGCTACAGCTACTACCATAATAATTAGGAGGAATATTCCTATAGTACGGCCTTCTTTGAGAGTTCCGATTTTTATAATTGGTATTTTGCTAAATAGTACGACGCAAAAATATCCGATAACCATTGCATACATAAACATACGGCTACCGGAATGCATAGCATAAAAGGACAATGTCGGTATGATAGTGGCAATGGCAAGCATCCATATGAAAAAATCTGATGCTCTACCAATATTTGAGGGTATAACTAACCCAATAAGAATCATCATAAGATAAGATTCTACTACCGCCACAAAACTTAATGAAGTAGTAAACCCTGAATATGAGTAAATGGGAGACACCACATATACATATGCTAAGTCAAGACTTAACCTGAATAACAATAGCAATAATATTTTCTTTAAGGTTGATTTGCTTAAAGTAATTCCAACTTGACTCATAATTAATCCTTTAAAGAGAACTTAAATGTTTTCTGCCAAAATACTAATCAATTCTAGATATCCGTTAACATACGGGGCCGAGCCTTCAATAAGATGGTGCCGTTCCCGGCTAGTTCCAGGGCCAACATATAGTTGGATTACATCATCCGAAAGCGGAAACTGTCTAGATATATCTTTATAAACATTATTAATATAATCACCTGGAAGGAAGGTCCACCATCCCAACAACATAGTACCTGATAGTTCATATGGGCCATATCCGTTATTAGATCCTTGAGTGGAATAGTTCCATCTGTAGACACCGTTTGTCCCATCCATAAAATTGGTAGTCCTATAATATGGGACCTCATCGCTGGGTTCCACTAGTGCTTTATCTGTAAATTGTTTAGTTAGACCCTCGCGAAGCCTATTATAGTATTCGCCTTCATTACTCCCTGGAGAATAAGCTTCTGCCAAACTCTTTAGCCAGAGTGGGAACCTGTGGCTATGACTTGTATCCATAGCAATATTATTTATAGTTTTTGAGGGGAGATTAGGAGCTTTTTGAGCATTTCCCACATAGGCATAATCCGGATGCTCACTCCATACCCCCGGTTGAAAAAGCCATCCGCCATTTTCAGTGGGGATTACTTCCTTAGTAAATACTTGATAGGCAATGTCCAAGATATCCGCTAGAATGCTTCGTTTATCTATATCTTTGTCTTGATAATAATGTGACAAGTCAGCCGCAATAGCAAAGGTAAATAACTCTTCGTCAATTATTGCACGATAATAACTTTTGTCAGGCCTTTGCGTATTTAACTTCCATAGAAGCCTTTCTTTCATATTAGGAAAGTCACTTTGATCCCATTGCCAAGCTGGTTCATAGCACCAGATTTTTATAATTCGATCATACAAATATTCTGGCATTCCTTCTGGAATCATTTTGTGCTGGCCTGCGTCACTGGCCAGAACAATAAACCTGCTTAATAAGTAGTAGTAATGTAACTGATTTAACCGCCCCTCTGCGATATTATCCTTATTGTCCATGAAATAGGCAAACTGATCAGCGAATTGCTGCTGGTATTCACCATTATCCAGTATGAAGGCTGCATGCAGGGGAATCATTAAATAATGGCCTGCATCATAGATATTTTGTTCGTTCCATAATTCATCCTGTAGATGCAGGCCTACGGTTTCATCCCAGAGTGCTTCTATGGATCTCTTAGTATATCCAGGTTTCAGCGTCTCCATAATTATATTGTAAGTTGAAGGAGGAATTAACATTTTCTCATCTAATATTACGTTACTTTTATCAAATTCTATTCTTCCGTCATCTATTTTGCCAACACTCGAATTAGCAGGCAATATCACACTATGATAATCATTAAAAACTATGGCACAATGTTTTTTTACGTCCCACTCTACCTTGAAACCCATTGTTTCGAAGGCATCCCTTACTTGAATATAGTACCTATAACTTTCTGGCTGGTTAATTGTTGTAGCTTTAGTAATATTACAAAAATACATAAGAAACACAATTCCAGCAACGACCACCGTTACAGCAACAGGTAATAATTTTATACATCGATTAACCCCCATCATCATTCCCCTATCCCCATTAGATTTGTATAATCTAATAATAAATCTCCCACATTTGCCAATCACTCGACATAAGCAGTCCAAAGCTGTTCATATTGATGCAATACTTCTTCTGAGGTTACCGCGTAAAGTGCATGAAGCAATTGAATATGGACAGCATGATAGGTTGCTGAAACATGGGGTTTCGCACCGTAAGTTATGTAACCTAAGTCATAGGTACTCATTCCACCGATGTCATAGTACGGAAGAATTTTCTTTAAGGTTTTAATCCCTTCGTCAAAGTAATACTTTGCTCTTACCTTATCTTCTCCTTTCGCATTCGCTACCATTGACCAATCATACAATCCTAGTAATGTAAACATAAATCCATTAAGGGTATAAGAAGCAGGTTCGGCAATGTATTCTTCAAAAATAATATAATTATCTAATGAAGGATGTAGATCTCTCATGCTATACATTGTACCGCCTTCGGAAACGGGAGTAACTAAAAAATCCAAGGCTTTCCTCCCTGCCTTAAGGTACTTTTCTTCCCCACTTAGAAGGTATGCTCTAGCCAGAACACTTAAAGCTTGCCCCTGCGCCATTCCTGAAACCCATCCAGGTTGGAATATTTCTCCATTAAGATAATATCTCCAATTAAATTCATAGCGAAAAGCACCTATATCGTCTTGTAATAAGATTAATCTATCAACTGAGTCAAGAAATTGTTGAGATAAGTCGGGATTATCTAGGTACTTACCATATAGGGCTAATGCATATTGGGATACAGTTACTGGGTTATAATAAAATTCTTCACCATATTTGACCATAGGAATACCCCATTCATCAAACCTCATACTATCTGATTCTCTGAAAGACTTGGTTTTTCCGTAATTTAGGTAATCTTTGTCGTAATCATACTCACATAAACGCAACCTATGGTTTATAGATCAAGTCCAATATTATGTGTAAAATTCCTCTGGTCATGGCAGTGACTCTTTGAGCTAGAGATAAAAGATATTAGAACCTGGTTTTGGCCGGCATGAACGGTATTCATGGTATTCAGCCATATCTAAATACCTTCGGCCGCCAGCCCACTTGTTATCTATCTCAAGGAGCAAAGCTCCAATTAACCTGTTTGCTGAG
>JAKPAB010000033.1 GCA_029779695.1 Bacillota bacterium
GGGCGTTTTATAAACAATAGAAAGGTGACAAAGTGAAGAAAGTAATAGAGCAAGCGGTAGTGGAATACTATTTGAAATCGAATGACTTCAATGGCATTCAAATTTGGAATCTGTTGTCCGTAGTTGGGAAAGAATGGGTCGAGATTAAACAATTGATTCAAGATCTTATAAAAAGTGACTTGATTCGCATCATTGATGAAAAGACAGACATCAACCCGAATATTATAAGGATAGGGTTCGAGCCACTCGAGATTCAATTGGAGAAGGCTAATGCGGACGAACCTGGGTATATGTGCCTGTACCCAGGCAAATCAATACTTAAAAAAATGGTTAATCCTGATGACTATAAATCTGAACCATATAAGCTACGCCTTGCTTTAGGAGAACCACAACTTTCTTATGTATCATTTGACTTGTCAGTCTTAGAATTTTATAGAAACGATCCAAGATATAGATATGAAAATGACGACATACAAGGCCGTATTCACTACAATAATGAGCAAATGCCAGAAAGTGATAAGGCATTTCTCGAGACATATGGATTCGCTTATGATGAAAACCTAAGCAGGGCAGTTGCTGTTTTCTTGAGATATCTTGCCGACTTAACACCTGAACATCAACAAATTTGGAAAGCAAAAGAGTTGCCTGACAGTTTCAAATTACATCCTGCTTATTATCGGAATACTATTATCGGTGATTGGGGAGAAGGCGTTCCTATCTGCCAAGCCCTATTAATGGAACTCTTTATTATTAATCAAATGTCTGAAGCAATGGAACGACCTCCTCTCTTTAGAAACGATTATGGTGGAGAAGATAAACCGAAGAAATTCCATTTTCTAATTAGGCCAACATTAGAAGAATTTAATAATTTTGTACTGCTTTTTGATAAAATGCTATCTGATAACATAAATAAAGACTTTTTTATGAATGAGATTTGTTATGAGGAGGAACAAATAAGAAAAGATGGTAAAATAATTGTTACGCAAAAAGGAACTCTTCAACTTCTTGACGAATGGATACGTAAATTCTTTAGACCAGCGGACTGGTTAAGATGGAATGAAGCAATCACATCCCTAAAAGAAATTCGAAAATTGAGGCAAAAGCCTGCACATGTAATCGAAGAAGATATCTTCGACCAAAAATATTTTAAAGATCAGCGGGATCTTATACTGAATGCCTATAGTGCTATCCGTACTATTAGGTTGATATTTGCCAATCATCCAAAAGTAAGAAAAGCCAGCATAGATATTCCTGATTGCTTAAAGGAGGGGAAAATATGGGATATTTAGAAAAGGATGCGCTCCCAGTAAGGAGTCTTTGCTCAGGGTACAGTATACAACAGCGTATAACTGGTTTTAGCACATTTGCTCCGATACTCAAGTTGCTTTACTTCGCTCCGGTAAATTCAGCTATGCGCAGAATGTTATGTACCATTTGCAAAAAGCAATGTGATAAAAAGTTAGGAGAACTAAAATGAAACTGAGGAGATTAAGGTTTCGTAACTTCCGCTGCTTTAAGGAAGAGATATCTATTGACTTTGAGAATATCACAGCAATTGTTGGAAAAAACGACGCCGGTAAATCTACAATTATGGACGCATTGGACATTTTCCTAAACAACTTAGATCCAGATAAAGACGATGCATCAAAAAATGGCGACCCAAAGGATTTGACGATAATCTGTGAGTTTACTGAACTTCCTGATGAAGTCATCTTAGACGACACAAATCCAACGCAGCTCGATACTGAGTTTCTCTTAAATGCTGATGGGAGACTTGAAATTCATAAGTTTTACAGTGGTGAATTGCAAAAGCCAAAATGCAAAAGCATCCAGGCTCACGCCATTCATCCGACTATAGATGGAGCCAAAGATCTCCTCCAGCTCAAAAATTCTGACCTTAAGAACCGAGCCCAGGAGTTAGGTGTAGATCTCACTGATGTTGATCAGAGAGTTAATGCCCAGATACGCGCACGAATCCGAGGTCATTTTGATAATCTCAATCTTGCTCCATCTATGATATCGCTGAACGAAGATAACGCTAAAAAGATATGGACTGAGCTTTGCAAATACCTTCCCGCGTTCGCACTTTTTAAGTCGGATCGCACGAGTACAGATCAGGATCCTGAAGCTCAAGATCCATTGAGGGCTGCAGTCAAAGAAGCTATCAAAGCCAAAGAAGCAGAGCTAGAGGCGATTACTGAATATGTTCGGAGTGAAGTCCAGAAGATTGCTAATTTGACTTTGGAAAAACTTTGTGAGATGGATCCAAACCTTGCAACGCAGCTCAACCCCACCTTTATACCACCGAGGTGGGATAGCCTCTTCAAGGCTAGCATTACCTCAGATGATGACATCCCGATTAACAAGCGGGGCAGCGGAGTTAAGAGGTTAATTTTACTTAACTTCTTTCGTGCCAAAGCTGAACAACTCGCCAAGGAAATGGGTCACGCAACTGTCATATATGCTATTGAAGAGCCGGAGACTTGTCAGCACCCGAATAACCAACGTATGCTACTCAGAGCCTTATCTGACATGTCTTCTGAATCGCAAGTTATCATAAGTACCCATACTCCCATGTTGGCACGCGCTTTACCGGATAGTTCGTTGCGATACATTCATATTTCGGACGATAAGGGAAGAAAGATTATGACTGGTGGGCCTGAAACCAACAAGATATTTGTACAATCGCTTGGCGTTTTGCCAGATAATACAGTCAAATTATTTATTGGAGTAGAGGGGCTTAGCGATATTACATTTCTGCAAACCATGTCAAAGGCATTGCGTAATGATGGCTGTGATATTCCCAATCTGGAAAAGATGGAACTAGATGGCGAACTGATTTTCTTCCCTTTCGGCGGGTCAAACCTTGCCCTCTGGTCTTCTCGCCTTGAAGGACTTAACCGTCCAGAATTTCATCTCTATGATAGGGATGTTGCTCCCCCAGAACTTGCCAAGTATCAAAAGCAAGTGGATGATGTAAACGCTCGAGAAAATTGCAGAGCTCGTAGCACATTGAAGAAGGAAATTGAAAACTATCTACACAAAGACGCGATTGTAGCTGCATATAAAGAATGTGGCATTAATTTAGACATTGAAGTTAATTTTGATTCCTTCGATAATGTTCCCCAAAAAGTTGCGCAAATAGTACACGAAGTATCTGATAGCTCCAAGGCATGGAACGAACTTACTGATAAAGAGAAGGAGGAAAAAGAATCAAAGGCAAAGCGTCTGCTGTGTTCACGAGCTCCAAGATATATGAACAGGGGGTTATTATATGAGATTGATCCAGAAGGAGACCTACTCCAATGGTTCAAGGATATAAAAGATCTTACATCATGATTGAACAAACAGTGTTTAACACAGTGCATACGGTTCGCTCTGTTATGCGCCATTTTACTTTACGAAAAAGTGGAGGAATAAATAATGTCTGACCACCTTATAGAAATATTTAGAGATGAAAAACTGGTGGAGAAAATCAAAAGACGTTTACTCCTCACCCAAATTCTAAGCCTTCGGCTCTCGGAATGTTATTCTAAGTACTCTTATAAAGAGGGAAAATATGCATGCAATATAAAGTATTGAAAAATATACCTGAGCAGGAAAAGATACAGAATGAAATTACATCGGAATTATGGCCAGAATTTATATTTCATGATCCGGTTTCTAATGCGAATTGGCATAAACTATTTGAGTCGTTCCCGGAGTTTCAAATTTCTTTGATGTCCAATTACGAGGTTATAGGTATAGCAAATTGCATACCCTATTATTGGAATAAATCCTTTGAGAAATTGCCAGATAGAGGTTGGGATTGGGTATTCGGGAAAGGTGTTAATGATAAATTGAATAAAATTAGAGCAAATACTTTAAATGGTCTTCAGATTGCGGTAAGCAAAAAACATCAAGGTAAGGGAATAAGCTCTCTTGTATTAAAAGAAATGATTTCTCTTGCCCGTGATAATGGTTTTAAATATGTAACTACACCGGTTAGGCCTATTTTAAAAAGTGAATATCCTTTAACATCGATAGATA
>JAKPAB010000038.1 GCA_029779695.1 Bacillota bacterium
TCAAACGGTCAGTTCTATCTGATTGTTTTCTACGAAACTTACACAGCTTTCATAATATCCATCTCCCGTCACTCTCGGCCCACTGATCACTTTATATCCATCTGCTTTCAATCTGGCTGTAAGCTCATCAACAGCTTCCCTGCTTCCAAGGCTAAACGCTGTATGAGCATATCCGGTACGATTCAAAGGTTTTTCTAAGTCGTCCATCAATGGTTTATTCATAATTTCTAACCTTGGTCCATCAGGAAAAGAAAGGAAATACGATCTGAAATCTGTATTGGTATTGTGATAACCATCGTTAGATTTTGCACCCAAATACTTTGTGAAAAAATCTTTTGCCATCTCTATGTCATTACAATACATCGCCACATGCTCTATTTTCACCATAGCAACCTCCATTTTTAACTGTTCGATTTAATTCTTCTGTCATGATTATCAATAGAGCCAAAAATAAAACCGCTATAAGCCTTATAAATACAAGGTTTACAGCGGTTTTCACCAACATGTTTTGTCTTATATACCTGCAAACAGATTTTTAAGTCGTTCTGCTAATTCAACTGTATTTTGAACCGTAGCTGACAGTTCTTCCATTGCAGCTGACTGATCCTCAGTTGAGTCCATAGTATCTTTTGCATTATCCATTGTCTGTTTGATTCTTTCTCCAATCAATGTATTCAGCTCATTGATCTTCATTGCTGTATTCTTAGAATTTTCAGATAAGATCTGAATTTCTTTTGCAACAACAGAGAAACCTCTTCCGTCATTACCTAATCTGGCTGCTTCAATCGAAGCATTAATTCCTATCAGTTTTGTTTTATCAGCAACTTTTGCAATTGCAGTCAGCACCTCTGATATTTCATTGGTAACTACTTTAATTTCATTAATTCTCTGAGAAAGCACATGCTGACTCTCTGTAACGTTCTGTGCTGATTCAGCCAATAGCTCAACTGTCTCAGAAATCTGTATAAAATTATCTTCCAGAACTTTAGAAACCATTTCTATCTCAAGACGGTTATAACCATTCTGTGCAAATGCATTTACAACAATATATAAAACTTCTGCTGCTGCAACGATATTCTTCTTGTCAACAACATCAATCCCTTTTGCTGACTCCCATAAAGCGTCTTCCGGTAAACTCAATTCCTTTGCTACATTTTTAATCTTACCTTCTTTAGGCGGAGTATCCAAAATCTGTCCACCCAGTACAGTTCCTATATGCTCTCCCTTAATAATAATAGGAGCAGCAAAATCAATCAAGCCAGCATGGCATTCACCTACATAAGGTTTTCCGCTCTTAACTGCATATGCACCCATTTGACTATGACATTCCGCACATCTATCATCACCAACAGATGATTTGTGTATAAAATTACTACAAAATGGCCTATAATGACTCGGTTTTGTAATTTCTTCGCCTTTTCTATCAACTGAAACAGCAGCACAATTCATACCGATTGCGAAATTGTCAAGAAAACTCTGTAAAATATCAACATCAATAATATCTTGGACTTCCAAACTCGCCAAATCTATAATTCCATGATCTGATGATACCATATGTGCTACCTCCATAAATTTATATTGCTCACCTTTAGATGTGGTTGGTATATCCAACTCATTATATCATAAAGTTTTACTAAAAGTGAAAAAAATATGGATATATTTTAGTGAATTCAAACAACTATCAAGGTAAAGCGCGATCCCTCTTTACCCATGTCTCCATTGGCGACAAACCCTGCCTTTGTTAATACTTTTTGTGACGCAATATTCTCTGGATTTGTTTCTGCCTCAACCCGGGTGACCATTGGTTGTGATGCTGCCCAGCGAGCTAATGCTTCAACTGCTTCTGTCATATATCCGTTTCCCTCAAATTGAGGATGAATACCATATCCAATTTCAACCATTCCATCATTTGTAATGCCCTTAAATGACAGATCACCTATCGTTTCAACACTTCCATCTGACAAATTCATGAACCAGACTGCATACCACATACGTTGTGTTGGATGAGCTTGACATCCTTAAAGCATTTCTGTATATGCTTGTTTCATTACTTCATTCGTTTCATCTAAAATAAATTGCTTCATCTCTTCATCAGTTGCTATTGAGAGAGTCAATCTTTTCGTTTTGATCATTTAAAATTTACCTTTATAGCAATTCTATTTTTACAGATTATCAAGGATCTTATGCAACGTCTTATATAACTGCATCGCCTCACCCGGTTCCAATTTCAAGCACTTAGCCATCTGCTCTGGCACATGTACTGCTCGTTCCTTTAATGCCTCTCCAGTATCCGTAATTGCGATATTTAATACTCGTTCGTCTTGCTTGGAACGATTTCTTTCCACCCATCCTTTTTTCTCCATTGTCTTCAAAAGTGGTGTCAGTGTTCCAGAATCCAGATACAAATAATGTCCGAGTTCTTTTACCGTTATTTCTTTATGTTCCCACATAACCATCATAGCAATGTACTGTGTATAGGTCAGATCCATTTCGTCTAAAAAAGGTTTATAATGTCTCACTATTTCCTTGGATGCTGCATATAAAGGAAAACAGATTTGATTTTCTAATTTTAACATATCGTATTTATTAATCATATCTAATCCTCCTTTATATTAATTGCAACATACTGTTTTAAATTTGCTGGCTATTTAATTAAATAAGTGATTCTACAAATTTCTCCAATTCTTTCATGTCTATAGTAGGTTCAAATCTTGCAACAACATTTCCTTCTCTATCTATTACGAATTTTGTGAAGTTCCATTTGATATCCGGATTATTCTTATAATCCTTATCAATCTTCTTTAGCATTGCAGACATTGCCAGTGCCTTCGCACCTTTCCCAAATCCTTCAAATCCCTTCTGCGTCTTCAGGTATTTAAAAAGTGGAATAGCACTCTCTCCATTTACATCCGCTTTTTTCATTTGGGGGAACTGTGTGTTGTAATTCAATGTACAGAACTCATGAATCTCTTCGTCTGTCCCAGGTGCCTGTCCCATAAACTGATTACATGGCA
Source organism: Bacillota bacterium (assembly GCA_029779695.1). Classification (GTDB taxonomy): domain Bacteria; phylum Bacillota; class Clostridia; order Lachnospirales; family Lachnospiraceae; genus Lachnocurva. The sequence goes on from JAKPAB010000038.1 coordinate 3,015, forward strand.
CATCAATGATTTCAAGTCCTGCATCATGGTACTTCTCATACATTGCTTCCAAAGGAGCATAATGTGGTGTGAATCCACAGCCTGTTGCAGTATTCACAATTATCATAACCTTTCCCTTGTACTCAGCTAATTTCAACATTTCGCCATTTGCCATTTCTACTTCATGATCATAAATATTCATTCTAAAATCTCCTATTCTTTTATTATTTTTATTTTCTTTTTATAAACCGCTGCTTGGTTATTTTCGATTGTGTTCTATTTGATTGTACGCAATCTTTAGTACAACTAGATTGTACTCAACCCAAATTGTTTTGTCAATATGTTTTTTAAATATAAAAAAAGCAGACCGTGGTGATATTTACCTTGTCTACTTGACAAGGATCATATCACCACGGTCTACTTCTTTTCTGCACATATAAATTGTAGATTCTTAATTGCAAAATTATTATTGCCTGATAACTGATAACTTCTGTTTTTCAAAACTTCAACCAATGTCTTCATAAAAAAACCATGCGTCACCAGGATACGATCTTCATTTTGACTTTCACATAAATCTATAACTTTATTCACTCTTTGTATTGTGCTTTTCCTTATTTCTAATTGACGAGAACTACCTATATACCACTGCACTCTACCAAAAATATTCCACATCAATAAGGGCAATCTTTTTTCTGTATCTATAAATGATTTCAGTGGAACCTCACCAATTTCTGGCATTTCATAATATTTTTTATTAGGAAACAGGATCTCGGCAGTATGTAGGCTTCGCGATAGCTTGCTTACATAAATTTTATCAGTTTCTTCACATAACGGATTGATATTGATACTTTCCAAATCACTTATATCATATTCCGCACAGGCCATATCAAAATCGCTTGAAGAACATTTCTTGGGCCACTTCATATTTACTTTACCATGGCGGATTATCGTTATTCTCAATTATAAACCTCTGTACAGGTCAACCTCTTTGGTATCACTTTGATCGGAAATCACGAATCATATTAATTTCTGTTGTAAGGTTAAATTATACCTATTTTATAAGGATTGCAGTATCAAATCAGTATCAGCAGTGCTACTAGAAATAGATTTCCTTTTTAATCAATAAATATTTTCATAAGATCATTCCAACTTTTTTGTGAGGATTCGAACATTCTGCAATGCTTTGGGGCTCGTTTACGATAGATATTAAATTCATCTTTAATTGATAAAAACTGATTATTATTAAATTTAGCTGCCATCTTAGGCAGCACCTGAGTAAGCGCATCATTCACTGCATCCATCCGTTCTTCACTGTGTTCTGGATCTGTCAGCAAAATATATAAAGGCTTATATCTGATCCATCCAATACAAGCCGATAAAAATCTCTTTTCAACGACTTTATTCGTCATATCAATCGGTGCTAGTTCGATTGGAAGTGCTCCCGAAAGTATTTCCTTATAATATCCAAATCCATCATGAAATGCATACACGGGCACTTGAAGCACCCTTCGGTCTTCGAGTAATGTCGAAAGAAATGTATCCTCTCCCCGTGCTCCGGGTGGATTGAAAAAAGGAAGTGTTTTTTGAGCGTTTGTCAGGTTAATGCATAAATTAGCACCTGAAATGAATCGACACCCATGTATTAATGGAACCTCTTTTGCCTTTTTCTGAATCAAAACATCTGTATCTGCGTATGTGACGCCCTGCGTCCGCATAAGATCACGGATATGATCCCAATTAATAATATCATTACTAATAGTCTCAATAAACAGTTTGAAATCTGTCTCAGATAAAGTTTTATCAAAATCGATCTGAGGAATAGGTGATACATATCCACAGTGATAACCCGTTGTAAAATCAGCCTTTGAAATTTCTTTTAAATGTGAATAAAAGACTGGCTGACCACTCCATAGAGCAACATCATGATTATTAGTGACAGCCATGGGATATTCATCATCGTCAAGAAATAATAAATAATCCATATGGTTGGCTATTGCAGAAAAAAGAACTGAGTTCCTTTTTCCTGCATAGCCCGATGAGAAAAGTGTTTTTACATCTCGTTCATCGAGTCCACTTTTCTCTATCAGTAATTTAAAACTCAATGACACATTTTTTTGACCAATAAATATAACTTTATCAAAGCTATCAACAATATTCTGGCTTAAGTTAGTAAATTCAGTAGATTGTGTATTTTGATAACAAGTATCATATGCGACAAAAAGGTTTAAGCTTATTTCTTCATCTCTGATTTTATCTTTTACAAAATTCCAATTTCTCAAATAAACTTCTAAAACCCTCTTAAAGTTTTTTCTTCCTGTTGCAAATCCAATTCCTAATCTAATCACATAGCGCTCCTTAATTATACAGTGCAAAATTATATATACAATATGTATTAGCCTCAATTATTTTCAGACTAATATAATATATTATAACCAATAGTCTGGTTTTATACAAATGCCATCCACCGATGAATCACTTAGCGCTATGTGTCTTTAGATTTTTATGTATCTTATTGTCCGCCAGGCATAAGCATTACTAATCCTATCCCTTAAGCGGTTTTTTCCCTCGTCTGTCGCCACGTACCAGGACCTATTTTTATCCCATTCTTACTTTTAATTCCCTTAACAGCTTTGTAATCCCTTGAAATAATTGTTTTACTCCTAGACTTCATCCATAAGGGAAAAATTGATGAATACTCTTTGATATACAAGCTCTCTTCCACTGAATCAAATATATCGATTGATACATTTGGGTCAATAAATGCTGATTACTGTTGGGCTGTTT
>JAKPAB010000079.1 GCA_029779695.1 Bacillota bacterium
GCACGTAGGACTGGATGCAACCAAATAGAAATGCTTCATCTAGCAGATTCCCTGTTAGTTCATACTGAGTGATAACATCCGTCATAGACTGCTTCTTTAGAAGTTCTGCCTGGGATGGAAGTATCATTCCCTTTTTATCTTTTAGCACCTGATCCATAGGATAATCATTAGATAATGGATCTAAAATATATGCTGCAACAGACGTATCAAAGAAAAGATCCTTATCCATATTTTTATTTCTGTAATCAGCTCCCTCCGGAAAAGCATAGAGTTCTGATTTCAGATCTGCGAATAATAATCTGATCCCTTTTCCCAGAAAAGAAACCAAAAGCTGGTTATAATCGATTTTTTTATTATCTATATGATTCTTATTGCTCAGGAAATATGTATTAGCTCCGTTACTAAGGAAAAGTCCGTGAATGACATTGTCTTCTCTTTTTCCTTCGCTTAGGATATATACTCCAATTCTATCACCAGACTCGATAATGGATTGGATCACATTCTCTTCCTGTCCATTTTCAACTCTTGTAAAAGATTCTCTAGGATCATTTTCGTTTGCGATCTCTTTTGGGGCTTCAAACTTCTTTAGGATATTCTTCAGATCCCATTTTTTACAGAGGAGGTAAGCTTTATCAGTATATACATTCTCAAATTTTGCAGCTTCTATGGAAAAATCAATATCCAGATCAACCCTTATCGTGGCAAGATCCTTGCTCAGGATCGCCTGTTCATAATATTCTTTTAGATTCTGCGAAGCTCTTGGCGGTTTGATCACTTCAACATTAGAATAAGCATTTTCTATAGAATGATATTCCTGTATTATCTTGGTAGCAGTTTTTTCTCCGATAGACGGAACTCCCGGGATATTATCAGATGAATCACCCATAAGTGCCTTGACATCAATGAATTCAATAGGTGTAACACCGATAACATCCATTACATCCTTGGCATAATAATTCTCAATTATAGTGCCTGTTTTCTTGGTTCTCGGTATACTGACCTTGATCTTTTCCGTAGGAAGCTGAAGTGTATCACGGTCTCCGGACACTATGGTGACTTCCATTCCAGCCCTTTCACCTACACGTGACAGCGTACCTAGGATATCGTCTCCTTCGATTCCTTCTCTCTTTACAACCGGGATATTCATAGCCTCTAGAATCTCCTGGATCATTGGCACCTGCTGTCGAAGCTCAGGGTCCATAGTCTTACGATTGCCCTTATATTCACTGTATTTCTCGTGTCTAAATGTTGGTGCTGAACAATCAAATGCCACTGCCAGATATTCCGGTTTCTCAGAGTCTAAAAAAGAGAACATCATATTTAAGAATCCATAAACTGCCCCTGTATGAACTCCCTCACTATTAGTAAGATCCGGAAGTCCATAATAGGCTCTGTTAAGTATGCTGTGACCATCTATCAGTAATAATTTCATATATTTCCTTGTTTTCTATTGCTATTTGCTTTTATTTAAGCTTTTATTTTTCAGCTCTTAATTTAAGATTTTAATTAAGATTTTATTTGAGTTTTTAAGCTTTTTTACCTTTTGTTTAATCTGATCACTGACTATCAGATCTCTCTTGTAGCAACTCTTAGCCACTCTAATTCCTTACCGGTAAAATCAGAAGATATCTTATCAAATACCATCTTGTGATATGCATTTAATGTAGCTCTCTCATACTGGGTAAGCATCTCAGGTATGACAGGTTCAAGATCTATCGGTGCATATGTTATTGTCTCGAAGCTATAGAACTGACCATACTCTGTCTTGACATCTTCCTGACACAGAAGCTCATTTTCAATTCTGATCCCATAACCATCCTCAATATAGAGACCCGGTTCATCAGTAGTGATCTGTCCTGGTTTAAGAACCCACGCTCTTCCCTTATCTGTTATCCTCCAGCGAAATGAATTAGGCCCCTCATGAACATTTGATATATGTCCTACTCCGTGACCTGTTCCACATCTATAATCCAGACCTCTCTCCCACACAGGTTCTCTTGATAATATATCAAGATTCTGTCCGGTACATCCCTTTAGGAAATGAGCTGCCATTAATCTAAGATGACATCTAAGAACTGTTGTATAGTCCTCCTTCTCTTCATCGGTTAGAGATCCGACTACGATAGTTCTGGTTACATCCGTTGTTCCCTCGAGATAATGACCGCCTGAATCTACCAGTAGAAAGCTCTTTGGTTCAAGCATGGAATATTTTTCAGTTGTAGCACTGTAATGCATCATAGCTGCATTAGGTCCATACGCTGCAATTGTATCAAAGCTTACATCCAGGAAGTTCTTCTGGCTCTTTCTATATTCTAGTAGTCTGTCAGAGCAATCTACCTCTGAAAGTTTGGAAACATCCTGATTTTTTAACCAGTATATAAAGTGGGTAAGGGCTGTTCCGTCCTTAATATGTGCCAGCCTTGTATTCTTGATCTCTACAGCATTCTTGATAGATTTTCTTTCCTCTATCGGGTTGGCATCATAATAGAATTTTGTTTCTTCTGGAAATGCATTTTTTAGTGCAAGTGTAACGCATTCAGGATCTATCCATATTTTTTTCTCGGTAACCTGATCCGGTATGTTGCCTGTAAGTTCAAATACCGACTCATAAGGAAGTACTCTTATGCCATCAGAATACAGAGACTCCATGAGTTTATTACTGATGATATCCGGATCTATAAACAGTATTGCCTGACTTTTTGAAATATAAAAATATGATAAAAATACAGGTACAGATTCTATATCATCTCCTCTTAGATTGAGAAGCCATGCTATTGAGCAGAGATCGTTCAACAGATATCCTTCCTGCTCCTGTTCCTTTATGGTAAGTCTAAGCCATGACAGCTTCTTGGCTCTTGTTTCACCGGAAAAATCATCCTCTAGTTCCCATACCTTTTTGGATGACAGTTCAGGCCTGTCTGTCCATATAGTATCTACCAGATCCTCGCTTCCCATCAGACTTCCGTTCTTATCCTTTGCAATTTCCGATAAGTCCTCGGACTCTTTTACAGTTATACATCTTCCATCGAATCCAATTCCGGTGCCATCCTTCATCTCTTCTCTGATAAAATCCAGAACAGAAGGTACTCCGTCCTCACCCATTGGATAGAGTTCTACACATGAGCCGTCCAGCTCTCTCTTGGCCTGTATGAAGTATCGTCCATCTGTCCATAGTCCTGCCTTGTCATGTGTAACGACAACTGTCGCATTGGTTCCCGAAAATCCCGACATGAAACGGACTTCCATAAAATAATCACCTACATATTCCGAATGATGAAAATCTGCCATCGTTATCATATAAACAGACATATTCT
>JAKPAB010000066.1 GCA_029779695.1 Bacillota bacterium
TTGATGTCATCATCGTAGTCCTTACAAGACGTAAACGTACTCATGGAAGCAACAAAGAGTGCACCCATAAGCAGTGAACTTAAAATTCTCTTTTTCATACGAATTTAAATTTTTAAATTAATAAACTAGATATATTTTTATACTTTTAATCTATTTTTCACCTAATCATCTCTCCCTAGGAGATGCAATTTTGGTGCAAATATAGATATATTTATCAAAACAAACAAATAAAATAGCGATTTTTTTTAAAATTAAGTTGCTAAATTGACGTCTTTTGCTAAAAAATACCAAAATACTGTTATTATTGCCTCCCAAGCAGCGTGTTTAGGTAGCACAGCAAACGTTTTCCGCAAATTTGGCTTGTCATGCACAATTATAAAATGTATATATATATAAATAGGTGTATAATTATGGAATACAGAATGGTCTCCCTTTGCTAAATTTACATAATCGTAAAATAAAAGATGATTAAACGTAATTATATATAGAAATAGGTATTATAATAATCAAACGGGCGATATCAAGGAAAGATATAGAGATAATCAAAAATTCAGAGACGGGGAGCACCTCCATGAGATACGCCCGTGACCTGTTTATGCTAAGTTTCTATCTGCGCGGGATGTCGTTTGTGGATATGGCTAATCTGAAGAAAGCGGACCTGAAGAATGGCATATTGACCTACCGCCGCAAAAAAACAGGACAAACGCTGCGGATAAAATGGAAAAGTTGTTGCCCATCGTAAACAGCAGGGAAGAGAGTATGCGACGACAGTACCAGACACGGCAATGCTATGTAAACAGCAATCTTAAGAGGTTGTCGGCGATGCTCGGCATAGATTGCAACCTCACGATGTACGTGACACGCCACTCGTGGGCGAGCATCGCCAAGGAAATGAACATACCCGTATCCGTGATCTGCGACGGTATGGGACACAACTCCGAAAAAACCACACAAATCTATCTGAAATCGATTGATGCCAACAAGATAGATGATGCCAACGACAGAATTATCAGCGAAATATAATGAATGTGTATTGCAGCAGAGTAATACGATTTTAAATATCAAGAGAAAGGGAGCAAACGTATGTTTGCTCCCTTTTCATGTTTATATCCTATATCATCGTCACCATGCTACAATATGGAATATAAAATATATTAAATATACATCATATCTTTTTTATATATAATAGATATTATATATATTTGCACTCAGAATACACAAAGAGAAAGGAAGCAATATGAATCAGACGGTAGCGTTCAAACGCAAAAATATCGATTTGCCTACTGAGACACTCAAAAAATTGTCTATCGTAGCAGCTGCGCAGGGTAAAAGCCTGAAAGCATATATAGAGAACACGCTTATCAAGACAGCGGAGTCTATCAATATTCATATCTCGGAAAATCCGAGTCCAAGCAATGATGAATGGTTTGACGATACTGAAAACATCCAATCTATCAAGCGGGGCATCGAAGATATTAAAGCAGGCAAAAAGAAAGAATATACGATAGATGAACTTAAAGATCTGCTCAATATATGATATATAAAATTGTACTGGCTGAAGAAGCTGAAAAACAATTGATGCTATGGCGAAAATCAGGGGCGAAAAAAGATCTACAGAAAATATTGAATCTGTTCGAGGAATTAAAATCACATCCACAGACAGGTACAGGGCAAGTAGAGGCTTTGAAAGGAAATTTGCTTGGATATTGGAGCAGACGAATCAATAAACATTATCGAATGATCTATTCCATAGATGATGCTACAGTTACAGTGGAAGTTGTATCTATGCATGGACATTATGGAGATAAATAAAGGATATATAACCCTACTACGATAAATTTCGACTTTTCGGCGTAATATTTGGAATTACTATCCAAATATTACGCCAGAATTTATCGTAGCAGATTACTTCAATACTTTCTTTCCGTCAATGATATACAATCCTGGGGACAGTTCGTCTTCTTTCTTGTTGCATTTCATACCGTTGATCAGATAGATGCCACGTCTTACCACTGATTCATCTGAGTTGATATCCTGTATGCCAGTGGTATTCTCGAAGACAAGAGGCAAACTTGTTTCGAACTGCTGGGCATCATTGAAACTGACAGACAGTCGAATCTTCAGCGTATCGCCATAAGTAGCCAGCGAGGCGGCGGAAATCGTGTCAATCGGGATGTCGATATCTGTGGAATATGACAAATCTTTTCCAGACAGGGAATCGTTGGTTACATACATCGTATCCTCGCGCTG
>JAKPAB010000135.1 GCA_029779695.1 Bacillota bacterium
AATTGGCTGGGCAAATAAATCTACATATTCTGGATCTGATACGCAACGCGGTACGCCTAATTCAGTAGAAACATATGCAAATAATTCACGCGTGCATTGGGTGTTTGACTGGCCCACGCACGCCGGCAACGGCACATTTCAAACAATTATTTGGGGAAATACGCTGGATAGGCCAGATGGGGTAATTTTAGAAACTATAAACACAGCATTACCATCAGAGAAATATGGCTGTGGAATGGTTTATGTAGATGGATATTTATATGTGACCAAATATGACGTTAATGTTGGATATCTATGTATGTATAAAATGACGACAAGTGGAGATGTTTTGTATCAGGTAAGCCTACCAATAGGTGTCAAATCTTACACCCCGATAACTTACGATGGAACATATTTTATTGTTGTTGGCCCCTATTCTGATTTTTATAAATTTGATTATGATGGAACACTAGTACAAACTTTTAACCCTGGAATACCAACAGGTATTTATGATCAGCTGGGAATAACATGCGACGGAACATATTTATATGCCCTAACAAAAAATGGAGGATTTTATAAAATGGATTTAAACGGAACAATATTAAGTTCAACAAACACTGGAATATCTTCTGGTGCTAATGATGGTTTTAATCTAACAAATGATGGAACATATATTTATGCTTGGTCCGGAACTTATGGTATATATAAACTTACTTTTAACGGTATTGTTGTTGGGCTTGGAAATCATGGATCTATAGGATCTTCCTTTCCAAATGGTTTAGCATATTTTAATAACAGCATATGGAGTATAGATAGATATGGAGTACTTAGAAAACATGAGTTTGCAGATCGCTACTTTGCCCGCACACGCTTGGCCGCGCCTGTAACAAAAACTAACCAGCAAACGATGAAAATCCAGTACGATTTTATTTATGAGGAGTAGCACGATGCCCGGGGCCGAGATAGCACAATACGGGATCGCGATCTTCGCGGTGGCAATGATGGGATACGTTTTGGTGAAAATTTTCACGGCACAAAAGAATGGCAATAAA
>JAKPAB010000143.1 GCA_029779695.1 Bacillota bacterium
ACCGGTATAATTACAATATTGATCTACTTCACTACAATGAATCAAGTTTAACATCTTGAAGTACGACTTTTTCAATGGAAACTAGTTAGAATTAAATTAGCAACTCAAACTTCGCAGTTAAATATTGACTGCTAGACCTTGAAAAATCAATAATTCAGCCAATTTATATACTATTAAGATGCTTTTTTATACTCCATTTTCCTTTTATAGTACTCGGGAAGCTTTGCAATAAAAGCATCAATTAATTGATCAATTTGTTCACTTGAAAGAAATAAGATTTCTTCCAAAACATCAAGAAGTAAGCTGAGTATAAGTTCTAACGCTTCTGCAAACTGTATATCAGCAACTTCATCGTAACATTCGAAAAATAGCTCTCCTAAAGCACGCGGATCCTCCTTTTGCCGTTTCTCCAATGCCAGTATCATATACCTCGTCATAACTATAGCAGTATGAGCAGTAATAACATCGTATGATAACCCTCGAAATTCTGAACCAAGCCTGAGATACGATTTACAAACCTTGAAAAATACTTCAATGTCCCATCGCTTACCATAAAGCTGTATGATCTCTTCCTCAGATAATTCCATGTCAGTAGAAATCAATGCTATCCACTTTTTTCTGTTGTTTCGATCCCTAACATATACAATACGGGCATCAATCATTTCGTTATCCTGGTTATAAAGCTTAACACATACCGATAAAAGATACCTACTTCTCCCACGACGCTTTTTTGCTGAAGAATATATCTGGGATAACGTCCTTTTCTCTCCGTCTAACAAATACTTAACTTTCGGCGTCTTCTTCAATCTTGCAACTACATTGAGCCCTATTTTAGCAATCTCTATGATAGTAGTGGGATAAGCAAACCAACAATCAAATAGTACATGCTTAGACGGAATTCCTATCTTTACAATCTGCCCAAGCATCTCAAGTAGAACCTTCGGAGCACTTGATATTGCTTGTTGTCTTGCTTTATAACCACAGGATCGTTTATCAATCTTGGGATTTGTCTCGGTAAACCTGTTCTTCTTATCCTGTGAACTAAGATGCCTGAATAGTAAGGGAATGAGTGTAACTCCATCAGTCCATGCAAGAGTCAATAACCTGAACCCGCATTTAAATCTACCACCTTTACCTGTATGATCATGTACATTTGCTAGTAATTCTACATTCTTGCTTCTCGGACGGCTGTAAAGAGTATCATCTACAACTATTGCGTTAACTCTACTATCCGAAGTCAACCTCGAAATTTTGGCAATAATACGTACAGCAAGACTCAGCATAAATGTAGCCCAATTAATAAAAGGCGAATTCAGAAATCTATACACAACATCTTTCCCAAAGCCTGCATTGTGTGTTCCATTGAGTATGTTCATATACATACTTTTCTTCGTGTAAACAAGCTGCAGAAGATACATGAAAATATAGATTACAGGTATTCCCTTGGATTTATAAGCATTGGCTTTCTTAAGTATCTTGCCAACAGAATATTCTTTGCAAAAAGATAAAATTGATATAATTATACTCTTTTCATCGTAAGTATCTTGTGTTAAAATATTCATATAGACATCCTCTCTTTTTGGTAGTTTTGTATTTTTTAACCACACACAATTATACCATAAAAGAGAGGATGTTTCTATATTTTTATGCCGAAAAATGTTGATTTTTCAAGGTTCAGAGCTCATTTTTTATGTGCGAAGTCTGAGTAAAATAACTTTATCTGCGAAAAATATTTCTGCATTTTTGGTTGATATTATATTTTGTAATTTTGCAAGTTCTTTATTCTTGCTTTTTTCTAAATTAATACGTTTAGTTTCTGTTCTCCCGCTGACTTTTCTAACTACTATTATATT
>JAKPAB010000172.1 GCA_029779695.1 Bacillota bacterium
ATCTGGCAGGGATGCCAGTTCACAATACAGAATGCTTCTTGTCTGTGATAGAATTCACTTTACACCTTCAATATTCACCAATCGTAACACAATTTTATCAGTCAGTGGATTTGACGAGAATTTTAGAACTTTTGAAGACTATCCAATGTGGCTAAAACTGACAGGGCATGGGCATAGACTTTATTACATGAATAAGATTACTGTAAATTATCGTATGCACACACGGGCAATTAACAATACGGGAATAAATGAACTGATTAAACCGAACTATTTCAGATCTGAAAACTTCCGGAGACAATATACATATCCTTATCTGCCATTTCTTGTCAGAAATGATCAAAAGTTTTGCTGGGTGGTCTCTCAATTGTTTCGTTTTGAAGTTTTTAACAAAAACACCATATTGAACAGATGGATTAAATATTTTTTATTGGTATTAATTAACCCTTTCAGATATTTGATTTGGTTTCAAAAGCACTTTTCGAAGCACCCATTAGACGAAGATTACTTTATTTGATTGGTTCTACCGATATTTTAATGGATAGAGGTATAAGCCTCCATGAAAAAATAGTATCGCACTTTTGAAGTTTTCGAATCGTCTGTATCCTCTGGCGGTGGATTTAATTTCCTGTATTTTGCCATTAAGTCTTTCAGCCATTGAGTTTGAGAAAGATGTTACCATTGCGTTTATGATACCCCTGATATGATTTTTGAAGGTATCAACTACTTTGATCATCTCTTTGATATTGGATTTTATGGCATCATGAACCCACTGTATCACCAGCTCAGAAGCCTCCTGAATTGAATCACAGCCGAATATGTCTCTGAAGTTCTCTTTTATTCTCCACGCCCTACTCACCTCATAGTTAGCATGAGAGATGACTGCAAACTTCATTCTCTGTTGGTCAGTAAGGTTTTGGTGGTTTTTCAGGAAGACATATCTGGTATTCTTCAGTACCTCATGTTGTTTTACTTCACGCCTACGAACTTTATCAATAGCGTCATTAAGGTGTTTAACCATATGAAATCTATCATGGACTATCTCTGCATTGGGCAAAAGCTCTTGGGTAGCTTTCATGTAGGCCTTCCACATATCCATGCTCACCGTCTTGACTTTACCTCTGTGCTCAGGCTTAATGGCATCCATTATCAGGCTTTGACAAGACTCATGATCTCTTCCCTTGGAAACATCAAGAACAACCCCGGAGATTGGATCACTCAACACTGTAACATACTCATGCCCTTTCTTAAAACTCTTCTCGTCCACACTTAGATGCTCCGGTATATACCCATCAGGTCGCAACAGTATGCCCCGATTTACTGCATTATGGATTATTCTGTTGATAACCCCAAAACCACAACGCAACAGCTCCGAACTCTTGGTCTGATTCTTAGTGGATTTGAGAACATCAATAGCCAAACGCTCAAATAAATATGTATGCCTTTCATGCTTGTCGGACCATGGTACAGATATGGTCTTTATCTTGCCATCTGACCCTTTTACCCTGGGCACCCTACTGTTAATGAATGTCTTGTACTGCATAGTATCCAAATGACGCCAACGACGAATAGGGGCATGATCATAAATAGGACAGCCTTCCAGTGTGTCAGGATCTTCTGCTACCTTGGAGA
>JAKPAB010000186.1 GCA_029779695.1 Bacillota bacterium
TTTCAATCTAACACGTAGATATAGTATCGGTATACTGCACAAGCAAACTTACTCGCTTCTTAAAAAAATAGGTATTCGGGCGCTTACCGTAATCTACGAAGCGTTCCAAAGATTCTTAATCTACATAAACGGATTACTGAAGCAGGTAATCTATACAAACAGAAGCAGGATAGAAATCCTGATTGAGAAAATACAAGGAGAAAAATAATGCCAGACACAGTAAGAATGAATGCATATATCAACAATTATACTGGAAAGATAGAAAGAGAGATTACAGTTGGTTCTTCTCATCTTATGGATTTAACGAACATAGAAACTCTAAGTAATTGTTTCTATCACTATTGCGCAAATTATGAAATACCGATTATAAACCAATTAAAACTTGAGTTTATTAAGCCAGGTGGAACGCAAGGTGTTGATACGAGAACACTGTATATTGCAAGAGATTTGCAATATCAGCTATTTACGAATCTACCATATATTAGTGATATGGAAACTCCATTTCTTCCTACTTCATGGGATGAAGTGTTTCATGGTAATACATTTAATGTAATTTATATTGCACCGTTTCAATTTAATATAGTATTTATAGATGGAAAACCGGTAGGAACAGCAGCACCTCAGACAACATTTTCAAGTGATATTTTGAATGATATTTTTCAAAATCTAAAATTAGGTTATGAACTTACATATAAAGATGTCCATACTGGAACGGGGTGTAAAGTATATAAACATAGATGTAGAATAGATAGTTCAGAAAGCATAACCAAGCGATGGTCAAGAGGCACAGGTTGTTGGAGTACGACACGTATAAATCCGGTAATTTGTTCTAAGAATAGAGAAAAACTTACGAACTTATATTCACCAACTGATAGCGAAATAGATGATTACCATAATGCTACTAGTCTTGCTGGAGGAACTAGTCATGCTGGAGGAATCGGTGGTGGTTACTCTAGTTATCTATGTTTAAGACCTGCTCCGAATGTTATGCAGCCCGGTGATTATATTACAGCAAGTTTTGGTGTTTCCTTGAACGATATTGACAGTGAAGCAGATATAATAATTTCTCCCATTGTTTATGTTGGGAACATTGTTAATGCGCACATTGCTCCAACAGGAATGGCATATCTTACTAATCCCGTGGGAAATGAAGCAAAAGCAAAATTTAAGAAGCCTATTCCTGGATATCAATCCATAACAATCTATAACCAAGATTTCAATTACAATCCAGAAACACTTCAAAGTGGTAGATATAGTTGGGTAGGAGACTACAAAACAACTGCAACAGATGACACTACAATTGTGGTTGATGTAGTTCTTGAATCGGAGTCAGAATAATGGCACGCACTCTGAATGAATTTATAGTTTCTACTGGAAACTATGTTTATGAGATTACCGATGCTAAGATGGCTGGAGTCGACTTAACCGATTTCAATGTAGCCGTCTTACTTCACTGTGTTCTTGCAAATGAACTAGAAAGAGATTTTATCGTATTTTCCAAAGGACGCATTGACAAAGTGTTTGATATAAGTGCGCAATATTTTTTGC
>JAKPAB010000150.1 GCA_029779695.1 Bacillota bacterium
GTATTCGAATAAGAAATTTCCCTCTCTTTCATGTGGGACGTTTACGCTATGACTTTTCTTTGTCGCACCGTGCCGTTCCTTTTTAGATTTGCACACTGCGGAAAAAAAATTGCGCAGTGCGCAATTTTTTTTTCCTTAAAGGGAAATTTTTTTCGGCGGTGCGCAATTTTTCTCGCGCACCGCGCAAATTCATCAGAAGGGTAATTCTGGGGCCGTAAAGTTGTTATTGTGCTCTATCTCATCATACCGAAGTTCAATAACACGATATTTATTCCCACTCTTCTGATGAACCTTCATAAAACCGGCACTGGAAAGTGCATGACCGATACGCACCACCGACAGACTGCCTTTGATGTTGGCGTTGATGCGCTCCATGATGTTCGTGGCGGAGAGCAACTTATACTGTTCACCGGGACCGGGCACACGGTAGTAGGTCAACAGCAGTTCTTCCTCCATACTCGGCACCTTGAAGTGAGACACATGGTCGGTCAACTGCTCCGTCTCTTTCTCGTCAAACCAATAACGGAACCCATTCTTATATAGATACAGTGCCTGGGCAAACATGCTGTCGTGCATATAGTCGAAGCTGTGGGGATCGATGATTCGCTTCACCTCGAAAGGCAGCCAACGGCGGTTGCCGGTGGGGTCGTTGAGAAACTGCACACTGTTGCCCGTGCCGCAGAACGAGGCGATATGGCGGCGGTTCTCCTTGTAATGGGCGTACGCCGCACGCTCGTTGATCACGGGGTCGGTGATGAGTGCCTTGATGTGGTTCAGTTCACGCGATGTCATCGACTCGATCTCCTCCAGACAGATGAGTCCGTACTCCGCCACCGCCAGATGGTCGTCCTTGGTCATCGTGCCCGTATTGGTCTTGAGATAGTAATAATCACGCAGACGGGGAGGGAAGAGGTACTGGAAGAAGGTCGTCTTGAAGATACCCTGTATGCCGATGAAAATGAGTACCTCATGGTTGACGCTCTCGCCCACGAGCGACGCCACGATGCCCACGAGCCACTTTTTGAAACAGTCGCGAAACTGCTTCCGCAACTTTTCCATGTCCGTGTCGTTGTTATCCTCCTTCAGCGTCACCATGTCGGCGACACGTTCGATGTAGTCGGTCTTCTTGTCCCACTCGGGCAGATTGTCGAAGTAATCCCTGAAAGGATCGTAGAGCGGCACGTAAGCGGAAGTGATCACATGACTGATATCCTGTATATTGATACGTCGGCTCTCCTTGCTCATCCTCTCCCATAACGTACAGAGATGGCGGTCGGTGAAGTTATCCCATTCAGAGACGGGCCCACCGTCCTGGTCGATAAACCTGACTTCCGTCCTCGAACTCACGATGTTATGGCGCAGATGGGCGGTATGGGATATGAAACGCTCGATGTCGGCCACGGTCGCATCATTGTTCTTCCGCGTGTCCACATCCCGGTCGGCCCATTCCATTTTCTGCAGACGCATCGTACCGTGCTCGGCGGTCTTCTGATAACATGCCCGCAGCACACCGCGCAGTTCATTGACATCATAGTCGGCAAACTGTTCCTCAGCCCATTTCAGGGCATTCTCCTGCTTGACCCCCAGAGCGTTGAGCAGATAGCACGCCCGCGATATGTAAGCGTTGCGCCTGCCCTCCACATACACCATGCCCTTGGCCTCGAGATGCCGCAGCACCGCCTGTCCGCATCGCCCCATGTCAAGACCGTCCTGTGTCACGTCGAGACACAACATCTCACTGTCCGGATTGTAGTAGGCGTCGGAGTCGTGGCAGAGCAGAGATGTGCGACCGATATTCTTACAACTCCCGTCGCTCTCCACCCCTAGCAGTCGGGAGAAATACCTGTTGCCCGTGCTGAACGACTGCTGATACGACATGCGAGTCATTTCCACCTTGAAGAAGATTCTCACCCCCTTGCCCGATATCGTGCGGTACACCATCATCGAGTGAGCGTCGTCCTTAGCCTTGCGCAGTACCTCTTCGAGCAGCGCCGGGTCGTCTATATGGTCGAAGTCGCAGAGCGATACCCCTGTCATACCCACGATGTTCTCCTCTTTCCTGCCATCCTTGCATTCTATCGCCGGTGTGATGGCGAGCATACTCCTCTTCAGTATTTTGGCGTTGGTCTCCATACCCGTCGCCATCATCGTGCGGTACTTCTCCGTATTCTCCTTCATCAGGTCGCTCTTGATGAGACCGTACACGTCGCTCCACGCTATTCTTTCACACTCTTTCGTCTTCAAACCCTTAAAAAGGGATGGTAGGAAGTAATTTTCTGCCATGGGAATCTTCTTTTACTAATTTTATGTTTAAATTTATATCCAAATCCGTATCGGGCTGCAAAGGAAATATAAATTTAAAGAATATGCAAATCCCCGTCTTAAATCCCGGACGGATATAAACATTTATTAACTAAAAAATCAAAAGTATTATGACAAAAATCAAACGCGTGCAGTTTTTGCACAGGTTCGCGGCTCTGATCCTGAATCAGTTTATCCATGTCACACGTTCCGACCGTCGTGCTCTCGAAGACCAGTATCATCTCGGTCACGGTTTCTTCCATCGCTTCATCGACTTCGACGGAGTGAATGCCAGGGAGCGTGAACCACTCGACAAAGTGATGTACCTCTACCTGGAGATGGAGTATATCTACAAGAAGAGGATTGCGGAATACATTGACATCGACCAAGGGAAAGTGACGGAGATACTGGATGAATACTGGGCTTTCAGAAAGAGGCTCTCGGACCTGTTGAACGAGAATTTCGGTCACGGAATCGGGTAGGGGAAATCAGCAGGGTGAAGGGTGGTGAAGCGTATGAATTCAACTTTTTCCTGTTACGAGCCCGCTAGGTTATTATATTATTATATTATTATAACCTAACCCGCTCGCTCGCATAGAAAGTTTATCATTTTACCTTTCACCATCATTCACCCTGACACAAAAAAAAGGAATACCGCCCCTAGATGGAGTGGTATTCCTTGTAAACGTCGAACCAGGGATTTTGTTTTCAAACTTTTTGTACTGTAACATAATTTCTTTTGTTTTTATATTGTTAATACTCTTGTTGATTACTACGTGTTTCCGGAACACGGATGCAAAGGTATGTCATCCGCGAAGTCCGACAGCAAGTTATTGCGCGTTACAGCGGTTTGACGCACGTTGTTGCCGATTATTGCATGTTATAGGCATCGAAATAGTTGCACAGGTGCAAAAAATTTCGTAATTTTGCACCATGGAACAATTCAGAATACAAGCCTACGGTCGCACCGAACTGGCACAGATTTACAGTCCCGAGATCAGTCCCGGTTCTGCTTTCAGAAAATTCTCGTCATGGATAGACAGATGTCCCAACCTCCGCAGTCAGTTGGATGAGATGGGCAGCAGTCGTAACGCGCGTACGTACACGCCCGCGCAGGTTAGGCTCCTGGTAGAAGCACTTGGCGAGCCCTGATTAGCAAGAAAACACATACAGCATTGTCCTGTTCTCATAAATAATTACTACCTTTGCATATAAGATGATTTCAACTATCAGACGTATTATTATAACGGCTGCGGACTTGTTCTTCGTAGCGTGTGGTGTCAGTGCCGCTGAAGGCATGGACTGCTGCGAGATGACGGTCGGCGATTCCGCTGCCTGCGACTCTTCGTGTGTGGTGGTGAAGAAAAGACCGCTGAGGGCTGCGGCGCTGGTCGTGGGGATGAACACGGGATTGTGGCTCTATGACAGGTACGTGAGGAAGGATGACTGGTTCAAAATAAGTGGGAAAACGATAAAAAATAATTTTGATAACGGTTTCAACTGGGACTGGGACTATGACAGGTTTGTGACTAACCTGTTCGGACATCCTTATAACGGTAATCTGTATTATAACGCGGCACGAAGCAACGGCATGAACTATTGGGTGAGCACGGCGTATGCGCTGGGGGGCAGTCTGACATGGGAGTATTTCTCCGAAGCTCAGCATCCTTCGACAAATGATATCATCTCGACTACTATCGGCGGTTCGGCAATAGGTGAGGCGACTCACAGAATAAGCGAGGGCATACTGGACGACTCGAAACGGGGCGCTGAACGGGTAGGACGAGAGGTGCTGGCGCTGCTGATCAATCCGATAGGTGGACTGAACAGACTGCTGAACGGTGACTCGTGGCGGGTGCGCTCTCCCCGGAACGGGAACGGAGGAAGACCATCGGCCTTTGATCTGAGCGTGGGGGCTTATGGTGGTACTCTCTATGAGGGTACGGGACTGATGAGGGGGGATGCTTATTTCGGTATCAACCTGAACTGTAGCTACGGGAACTTTCTGGATCGGAGCAAAAAACCGTATGAGGCGTTCCGCATGAAGTCTTCGCTGTGCCTGGACGGTTCGCAACCGCTGGTGGGTAAACTGGATATCATCGGCGACCTGGTGACGGGCGTGAGAAAGGGGAAGGGTGACTGGCGTACGACGTATGGCATCTATCAATACTTCGACTATTTCAATTCGAAAAAAACGGGGGCGGATGACAGACCGTCTGTGGAACTGGCTCAGATAGCAAGTTTCGGTCCGGGCATCGTAGTGGGGACGGATGGCGACCGCTGCAGTTGGCGTATAGAAGAGGGCATCTTTACAGGTGCGGTGATACTGGGCGGCTGCAAATCGGATCACTTCAGATATGGTGACAGGGATTATAATATGGGAAGCGGTTTCAGTGTAAGGAGCACGACGAGGGTGGCTTACCGCCATGCCGTGGATATAGGACTGGACGTGATGGACATCAACCTGTATACCTGGAAGGGTGGCACGGTAGAGGAACTGCGTGATAAGAAAGTGGAGAACATACAGGGTGACCGGGGCCATGCGAGCATGATGGTGCTGAACCCGTCGATAGAGGTTTTCGTTTCGCACCGTCTGTCCTTATCCCTAGAGGCATATTATTTCTTACGAAGAAGTTCTTATAAGGATTATGATCATGTTTGGGCCAGGGTGACGGATACGCAACTTTCTTTTGCTTATCATCTGTAATTCGGGGTATTCTTCTCTTCTTTCTTCTTTGGCAAAGGGTTCTCCTTCTCTTCACCGAACCTCTTGCTAACTCGCTTCGCTCAGACACACGCCGAGAATTCGTTCCTGTGATTGCTCCGCAATCTCAGACTCATTGTGATTTCGAAAATCTTACAAATTCTTAACGCTAAGCTGCGGAATGTCGCAAGGGGGAAACCGCAAGGGGCAGCACCTAGCTGACCATAAACAACCGCAGGGGGGCGCATCGGATGCTCCTCACGGACCTTAGATGATATTACGGTCGATAAACGTTCACCCACAAGTACCCCACAAGTTCACTCGATTATCTTTAAACCACAAAATGTAAGGGATGTTTCTCCTTCTCATCTTTCTTCTTTGGCAAAGTGGTTCTCCTTCTCTTCACCGAAGAGAAGAAGCAAGAGAAAGTGGCGACGTCCTCGCCACGCTAAATTTGTGATATTTTCCAAATCCTCTCGCTAACTCGCTACGCTCAGACACACGCCGAGAATTCGTTCCTGGGATTGCTTCGCAATCTCAGACTCATTGTGATTTCGAAAATATTACAAATTCTTCACGCTAAGCTGCGGAATGTCGCAGGGGGGGGTGAAACCGCAAGGGGCAGCACCTCGCGGACAATAAACAACCGCAGGAGGGGGCATATCGGATGCTCCTCGCGGATTAGATGATAGGTGGATATAATAAAGGTCAGGTGCTAGATAGGTTTGAGTTCGATGGTCATACCCATGGCGGCTACAATCTTATATAATGTGACGATAGCGCTAACTTGGTACCGATTACAGCGCTACGCGTGGTACCGATACAGCGCTATCGTCATATACGGAATATTATAAAACAAAATTAATAGAAAATATTTGTTTTTATAAAGTTTATTTTATAACTTTGCCATGTTCTTATGAAATTGAATTTAAAATGGCAATAACAAAAGAGATCATCAGGGCTTGTCTCAGGGACAAAAGAGACGAGATAGAAAGTGCGAAAGTCATATTCCGCCCCATCGAGTTTGAGGACAACGGCAACTATGTCTTTGTAGGTGTAAGACATGTAGGCAAATCATACGTTCTGTTTCAACGCGTAAAGCAGCTCCTCGCTTCAGGGACGGGATGGGATGAAATCCTGTTTGTGGATTTCGAGGACGAACGTCTGTCCGAACTGGAGGCAAGCGATCTCAATCTTCTGTTGGAGACACATCTGGAGACTTATGGTAAAAAGCCCTATATCTTTCTCGATGAGATACAGAATATCCCGGGCTGGGATAAGTTTGTCCGCCGACTAGCCAATGCCAAATATCATATCTATGTGACAGGCAGTAATGCCAATATGCTGAGCAAGGATGTTGCCACCACATTGGGAGGAAGGTTTTTCATCACTGATGTCTATCCTTACTCATTCAGCGAATATCTGCACGCCAACCATATAGAACTGAAAGACGGTTGGATAGATTCCACAATCGAAAGAAGCGAAGTGGTCAGAGCGTTCAATGAGTTTTTCTATTACGGCGGTCTGCCCGAAATCAGCGAATTCAGAAACAAGCGAAAGATGCTGTCAGGCCTGTACCAGAAAATCTATCTAGGTGACATCTGTACAAGAAACTGTATCAAGAACGAACATGCGCTCAACATCCTCATCAAGAAGTTGGCGGAGAGTGTGAAGCAACCTGTCTCTTTCAACCGGTTGAAGAATATCGTCGTCTCTACGGGTTATAAGATTTCAGTCCCTACGGTCATGGACTATGTAGAATATGCCGCTGACAGTTGGCTCCTGTTGCCCGTGGAGAATGAATTATCCAAACTGGCAGACAAAGAAAGTAACAAAAAATATTATTTTATCGACAACGGACTGTTGAATCTGTTTCTCATCAACCCGGAAACCTCACTTCTGGAGAATGTGGTTGCCGTCCAATTGTGCCGTCTGTATGAAAGGGAACAGGTTTCGTATTTCAGTGATACCAGGGAGATTGATTTTGTCGTGGATAAGGTGAAGATGGCTGTTCAGGTATCCTATTCCATCAAGGAGAAGGATACTTATAATCGAGAGGTCGTTCCGCTTCTTTCTTTCGGTGAAAGCCATAACGACTGGCAACTCCTGATCGTCACTTATGATGAAACAGACCATATCACAGAAAAGGGTGTGGATATCGATGTCGTACCGGCATGGAAATGGCTGTTGTCTCCTTCTCTTCACCGAAGAGAAGAAGGAAGAGAAAGTGGCGACGTCCTCGCCACGCTAAATTTGTGATATTTTCCAAATCCTCTCGCTAACTCGCTTCGCTCAGACACACGCCGAGAATTCGTTCCTGTGATTGCTTCGCAATCTCAGACTCATTGTGATTTCGAAAATCTTACAAATTCTTTACGCTAAGCTGCGGAATGTCGCAGGGGGGAAACCGCAAGGGCCGCACCTCGCTGACCATAAACAACCGCAGGGGGGCGCATCGGATGCTCCTCGCGGATTAGATGATAGGTGGATATAATTTTGTTCAGGTGCTAGATAAAAGGGGAGCCCTCTTCACAATCAGGTGAAGAGGGCTTTTTTGTGCGTCGAAACGCACGTTCGTCTGCAAATAGGAATGATATAAAAATGCAGACGATGTGTTGTAGTCCGTTGGGAACTTATAGTTTTGCAAATATAGTACTTATCGTGTGATGTTGTTATTTCTGTTAGGAGTAATTATATATTTCTGTTTGTTCCGATGCTAGATGGGTTTGAGTTCGATGGTCATTCCCATGGCAGCTACAATCTTATATAATGTAGCTACGGTAGGAATAGTCAATCCTCGTTCTATCCTTGATATATATCCTTTGTCGGCGCCAATACGATGTGCCAACTCTTCTTGGGTAAGCCGGGCGTTCTTGCGTGCATCAAGGAGTATCTGCGCATTATATTCTTCCCATGTGACGATAGCGCTAATTTGGTACCGATTACACCGCTACGCGTGGTACCGATACAGCGCTATCGTCAAATGACGTAAGGGTGGCGTAAGGTGACGGCTGGTGAATCACAACGGGCATCCTTAAAATTGGACGCTAACATAAAAATTGCTAATTATTTATGAATAATTTGCTGATTATCGACAAAAATATTAAATTTGCAAAAATTGTTGATTAAATCGTATGTTAAAGGAATTATCTTTTCAACACTATAAAGCTTTTGAAGAGAAATCTTCAATGACAATAAAACCAGTTACCGTCATTCTCGGAAAGAATAGCAGTGGTAAAAGTTCTATTTGTAAACTTATTGCCTCTATGGCTAAGTCTGTGGCTCCAGATTCTGCAAATCTTATTCCGATGCGAATAGGTAATGTCGTTCTTGGTAATACTTACGAGGATCTTTTCCATAATGGTGTTACTTCCGAGATGACATTAGGTTTGACATTTGATGATGATGTCAATTTAGAGTTGTCGTATATCATGCAGATGGGTGAATTGTATGTACACAAGTATAGTTTGTCACATAAAGGTTGTGCTAGTGATAATGTTTTTACAAATTTAAAAGAGTCTGCTAATTCTGGTATACATGGGATAATAAGAGAGCAAGATTTCCAATCTCTCGGAATACCTCTTGAATCTGTGAGATTCTCTATAGATTATATCGGTCCGCTTAGAATATCTGATAAGCGACTGATTCATAAAAATGAAATAACTGGTTCTGATTATGTGGGCTACGATGGCAGTAATGCTTATGAGATGCTTCTTAATTCAGAGTTAAAGAATACCAAATTGCTTTCTGACGTGTCTGAGTGGTTTAGACAAAACATGGATGAACAAAGTCTGGAAATAGTTGAACAGGGTGTCGGATCTGGTAACTATTGTTTGAATGTGAACCGAGGTAATGCTCAAGTGAATATTGCTGATGTGGGCATCGGAATGGCTCAGGTACTACCTATTATTGTTCAGAGTTTTCAGCCTCATGCTGACATTACTATCATTGAGCAGCCTTCACTGCATCTAAATCCTGCTGCTCATGCTACAGTAGCTATGCGCATAGTATCTTCTGCTAAGGCTAATAATAAATCGTTCATTGTGGAAACTCACTCTGAGACTTTCCTCTTGGCTTTAAAGATGATGATTGCAGATCCTAATAAAAGTTTCACACGTGATGATCTGGCGATATATTACGTGGATCATAACGAAGAGGACGCCATCCTGCGTCCAATTGAAATAAAGGAAAATCTGGAATATTCATTTTGGCCATCAGGTCTCTTTGAGGACAATTTCAATATTATCAGCGAAATAGACCAGTTAAGCTTATGATTCTGAAAATTGAAGATTCTTTTTTTGGCAAATTTAGCGATGCTGATATTGCCGATTTCTGCTATTATGCGGCAGAACACGGTCATTTTATAGATTGTGAACCTCAACATAAAGTCAGGTTAAAGAAGTGTGTTGCTAAACATTGCGGTACTAATCAAAAGAAGGTATTTATGTATGCTCTAAACAGATTCACTCATCTAACCGATGAGCATCGTATTTATCTCACAACAATTAATGGTTCAGCATACGCGGCAGATATATTGAAGAGTCTATTGCAAAAACCTGCACGGCTGCTCTTGGAAAACAAAATGTATGAGGGACCTGTTTATAAACGCATGATAGGCTCTTACAAGCACGATCGTCAGTACGGCAATATGTATACTTTGTTGGAAATAGCATGCAATAAGGGCTGGCTCGAATTTGCCAATGGCGGCGGATATGGAGGTTTTGAAGAGTACCTGAAATCTATAAATAACGGTGAATATAAGGATATCGTTAAACAGAAATTCTGTACACTGATGGATAGGGATATGAAATCTGCTATCCTACCAGACAACAGAGACCCCTTGTTTGGTTTTCTTTCTGGCGGTAAAAACCATCATACATTAGCAGATAGTGACATATATACTTTGACTTTCCCCCTTTATATATGGCATTTATGGTATAAGCGAGCGATTGAGAATTATTTTCCGGATTCCAGCTATGTTACTTGTAGTTACAACCCTATAGTAATTTGGCCTGCTGATCCTACTGATAGAAATTATAAGAAGATAGTAGATAAAGGAAAAGGGCGGTTTCATAAAGAAGATTTGCCGAAATTAGCTAATTCTATGTCGAGATATGATTACGAGAATGGGCTTCAGCATTTCATCGTAAACGGTCAGGATATGTCTGAATTGCAATTGTTTCTTCTTAAAATCGTTAAAATAATATAGCCTATATGACAAGGATTGATATAAAATCAGAGAGAGAATTCTTGAGGGAAATTTTCGAGAAGATTCAGAAGGGTATTTATGCGATACCTGTCTTTCAGCGCGATTTTGTGTGGACATCCCAGCAAGTGGTAGACCTCTTCGACAGTATCTGGAATGGTTATCCTATCGGTTCCCTCATATTGTGGCAGCCAGATGTAGATATGCTATCCAAGGACATCCTCTCAGACGAAAATATTACCAGTAGTGCAAACCCGCAGTATTTTGTTCTTGACGGCAGGCAGCGTCTCTCCGCCTTTTACGGATGCGTGCAGAATTCTCGGCCAAGAGATAAAAAATTCGACTTGTACTTCAATCTTATTACTTGTAAGTTTTCTTTTAGAAACGTTGAAACTGTTACTAATTTAAAGGTTTCTGATGTATATGATACTTTTACGCTTCTGAGCAAGATGCAGAACATTGTGACTGCATACCATCATGATGAAGTAAAAGCAAAACAATATGTAGAAAGCGCTAAAAAATTGAACTCAATTCTTCAGGGATATACCATCAGTGAAGTATTTATAAACAACTGTTCGTTGAAACAGGCCGAAATCGTTTTTTCTCGCATCAATTCTAAAGGCACTGAAATTAATAAGACGTTTATGCTTCAGGCTGTGACATATTCAAAGGGGGGACTGTTGCTTACAGAAGAGATAGAGAACATTAAGAAGGATTTGGAAAAATATAATTTCTCGTCTCTCTCTTCTGATGACATACTTCAGTGTTTTTATAGGTTTGCTAACAAGGATTTCTATGATGCCAAGATGTCAGACCTGGAAAATATGGACTTCTCATCACAGTTGCCCAGCATTAAGGAGAGCATTATTCAGAGTGTGAAGTTTCTTTACAATGACTGTTATGTTTGGGATACCAAGCTACTGCCTTATACTAAGCAACTAATTGCCCTAACATGGTTTTTTAAGGAGCATAACAATCTTGACCTGATTCAGATTGCAGAACTAAAAAAATGGTTTTTCTATACTACCGCCACTCAGGCATTTCAGAACAGTTCCTTGAGTAATGTGAGAAAGATTTTTCGCAGATTCGAAAAATATATTAAGGAAGAGGAGACTACAGCTATAGAATATTCTAAATTCGCAAGAATTGAATTTTTGGATTTTAAATTTAACCAGAAAAATGCCCAAACGGATTTGTTGATTATATCTATGATCAGATCAGCTGTGGTTTCGGGCAAAAATGACAATATGGCTTATTATGGTATAAATAAGCTAAAGAATGGGAAAATGCCGCAATACTACTTTGCATGTCTGAGTGTTAATGACAAAGAGGAACTAACAAATTTCATGGAACGTGGTTCAAGTTTTTCTAAAGATACTTTAGACAGGCTATGCCTCACTCCCGATACTGTGTCTGCTTATACTAATAAAGATTTTAAGCGATTTGAAGATCTGAGATACCAGATTTTACTGAAAGCAGAAGACGAATTGCTTTCCGAAGTTGGATTAGGAAGTGAAAATTCAATAATAATTCTAACTTAAATCTGAGGTCTCTATCGTGATGTTCTTGTCATTCCTATATCAAACTTTATCCCCACATGTCTTAAGACACCACTAAATGTTACGGATGTAACGGGTAACAAATGTAACAAATCCCCTCTGCCATATAAGAAAGTCAGGGGGAATTTGTCGTTTTATAGAGGTTTGAGTTCGATGGTCATACCCATGGCGGCTACAATCTTATATAATGTAGCTACGGTAGGAATAGTCAATCCTCGTTCTATCCTTGATATATATCCTTTGTCGGTGCCAATACGATGTGCCAACTCTTCTTGGGAAAGACGGGCGTTCTTGCGTGCATCAAGGAGTATCTGCGCATTATATTCTTCCCATGCCTTCTCGGTATTCTCTTCACGCTCTTTTGTGCCCGGAGCTCCAAGTTCTCTTGCGAGTTGGGCACTTACATCATAATTGTCATTTCTCTTGGTCATAATACTCGTTTTGGTAGGCTATAATCTTTCTTTTCATAGTGCAAAGATATATAAAGTTATATTAGTATATAACTTTTTCGTCGAATATTTTTGTTTATAATGATGATTGTAAGACAATATGGTTATTTCTGTTAGGTTTATTTTCATAGCGATGCCGTCAAAAAACAAATATTTTTTGACAGCATCGTACCATTTTTGAAAATAATTACTACCTTTGCAAAAGAGATGATTTCTATTACGATGGGAACCACAAATATAAACTTAATAATGGATTGATGAAGAATACAAATAAGGGATAATAATCTATATATGAACATGGAACTTGATGATATAAAAAAATTATTTGAATCGGGAAGAATAAACTTTTTATTCGGTTCGGGGTTATCTATACCATACCTCTCTACATTGGGATCAATAGAGGAACGGTTAACAGAGTTAAACAATTTGCCTAAAAATGACGAAAATACTATTTTAACGGCTTCAGTTTATCGTCAGTATTTTAATAATGTGATATGGCCTAATCATAAAAATGTAATTAATCATTTAACTGGTGATGATAGAGATAAATACAGCAAAGTACTCCATAATTATGAGTCGTTCCTTGGAACAATGAATTTATTAGTAGCAAAAAGACAAGTTCCGTTACTTAGTAAGAAAATAAACATATTCTCCACTAATATTGATATGTTTATTGAGCGTGCTTCTTGTTCTAAAGGTATTGAACTTAATGATGGCTTCAGAGGGCACATGGATACACGATTTGATGAGGATAATTTTAGTAAAATCTTATCGAAGGAAAGTCTTCACTATCAAAAGGTCTCTGAAATCCCTACCTTTAATTATATCAAAATTCATGGTTCTTCTAATTGGATAGATAATGGAACCACTAATGAAATTACATCTGATGATTCTCTTGAACAGGTGAAAAGAATTAAAGATGCAATAGATGAACTTCCGGACGATGATTTTATCAATGTAATAGATTCTACAAAAACCATAGATGAACTGACTGCATCTGCTCGAACTGTTATGACGAAAGATTCATTCAGCATTGATTCATACAAAAAATTTATGACTGAGTACGAAAAAATTGTTATGGTGAATCCTAACAAAAGGAAATTTAGCACAACAGTTCTTGATATGCATTTTTATGAACTATTACGTTTATTCTCCAACGCACTTGAACAACCTAATGCTTTGCTGCTGGTTGCTGGCTTCTCGTTTGCGGATGAACATATTGCTCAAATGACTGTCCGAGCCGCTAATAACAATCCAACTTTACAAATAATCGTCTTTTCTTACGAAAGTGGTGCTAAAACGGCAATAATAAATAATTTATCAAAGGGCGGATCATTCAGAAATAATAATGTGAAGTTTCTTGCTCCTGAAGATGTTACTGTAAATGGTCAGAAAATCAATGATTTGGATAAATTCGATTTAGAATCCATTACTGATAAGATTCTTAATAAAATTGCTAATTCTATATAATACGTTATGAGTGATAAAGATATCTTAACACATGACTCTATTTTTCAAATTGGCGAAGTCATTTCTATACAAGGTAGGGAAGTCCAGGTGTTAGTGGATAAGCAGAAAAATCTTGCTCATCTTTTCTATCAGGGCTCTCTCATTAAAAATGTGTCTGTGGGTGGCTACATTAAAATTGCTAAGGGATATAATTACATTATTGCTAAGGTCGATGGTGAACGTATCGAAGAAGATCAAACTTATAATTCTGCTTATGCTGCCCAATCGGATAAAATGAGACGAATATTATATGTTAAAATACTTGGATACATCGAAAACAAAATCTATACAAAGGGTATCAAGGAGTTACCATTACTAGGTAACAAATGTTTTGTACTTGACAATGATGAATTTGATACTTTATATAAATTTGTCAGTAACGATGATGTGCCAATTCGTATTGGTACTCTGCTTAATGAAGAAAGAATGGCTGTCAAATTGAGCGTGGACAAGCTTTTTTCTAGTCATATAGGTATATTTGGAAATACTGGTAGCGGCAAATCATACACATTGGCCAATATATACAAACAACTATTTAATAAATTCAGTGATAGTCAGAAATTCAAAGATAATGCAAAGTTTCTCCTATTTGATTTTAACGGAGAATATGCATACCAGAACTGCATCACAACACATAAAAAGATTTACAATCTGTCGACTAAAGAGAATGATAAAAATCAAAAGATACCATTATTCGAAGAAGATTTACTGGATGTGAATTTGCTTTCTATTCTTGCGAATGCCACTGAAAAAACGCAGCAACCATTTATCAAAAGAGCGATATCTCTTTATAAAAGAGTAAAGAATAGTGAAGATGCAACTAATTATTATCATAATATTTTGCATAAATTATTGGTTGATATTCTGACTATGCAAGATGGAGTCAGAGCATACCTATTATTGGATTATTTTGAAGAAATACTACCCAAGACAGATATTTATGGTAATGAAATTGAATACCGTAAAGATATTGATTGGTATCCCGTATGTCATACTTTTGTAATCAAGGGCAATAATGGAGCTAAATACTTGAATGATAGTAGTAATTTAAATATGATAGATAATTTGCCTCTTAATGCATATATATCTAAACTAGATTTCGATGAGCCATTTTTGGCTATCATCATTAAATTTCTATATATACAACTGATATATGATGTATTGAATAATCGCGCTCAGAACGAGCACATCGCTCCTGCTATAAATAAATTAAAGGCTGTTCAAAAGGATTTTGATAAGGTATTTACTATTGATAATCACGAAAATTTTTGGAACGATCAGAATTTTGCTGTTATCAACCTGAACAACGTAAATATTAGTATGAAGAAATTAATCCCCATGCTACTCTCTGTGAAATTATATTCTGAGCATAAAAAATTGAAAGATAAAGAAGCGTTAGCTCATTCTCTGAACATCATAATAGACGAAGCTCATAATATATTGTCGTATGAATCACAACGAGAGAGCGAAACATGGAAAGACTTCAGATTGGAAACATTCGAAGAGATTATAAAAGAGGGGAGAAAATTCGGTGTCTTTATGACTATCGCAAGTCAGAGGCCGTCGGATATTTCACCGACGATAATTTCTCAATTGCATAATTATTTCATTCATCGCTTGATAAATAATCGGGATATTGATATGGTTGAAAAGGCTATTTCTTTCCTTGATCAATTATCAATCGAAACATTACCTATCTTGCCAACTGGAGCATGTATCCTTTCTGGTACTATCACAGAACTACCTGTAATCGTGCAGATTGACAAAATAGATGAAATGAACAAACCGCATAGTGACAATATAGAGTTAGTAAAAAATTGGAAGTAGAAAAATAAAAATTATTGGGATATTATATTGATTTCAATTATATTTAAAATCTCTTCTTCAAAGTAAGATAACCAAGAATATGATAAAAAAATATTAAAAACGAAACAAGTTCATCTGTTATTGACGGACGCGGGGTTACTGTTATCCAAAGTTATTGCTTACAGAGCGACTTGCTAAATCCCAATATAAATAAGATGGATAAGGAACCCGAATGGGACGGCTTTATTCTTATCTATAACTCAAAAGATCAAAAAAACTCTCACATGGACTGTAGGATAAACGTCCAAGTAAAGGGTAAAGTGGTAAAACATTTTCTAGAAAAAGAGAAATATAGTATAAAACTAACGAGTTTAAAAAATTACTTGAAGGAAGGGGGATGCTTGTTCTTTGTCGTCGAAGAAATAGAAAATGACACAAGGATATTCTATGTTAAGCTGACACCTTCCAAAATCAGAAATATACTCAAATACAAAGCGAACCAAACGACAAATTCTTTTAAACATTGCCGAGTGACACCTGACATAAATAATTTTATTGATGAAATGAGAATTTTTCATTCAGACTGTAATAAACAAATCAGTTATGAGGCTGTATTATCTAAGGGTGCTTTTACTATTAAGATAGGAAATGTCTAACAATAATATTTCCAACGGATGGAGGTGAAAATATAACAGCACAAGCTAAATATGAAAGAAATGCTAAGTTGTTGAATGATGTTTTGAAAGAGTATGAGTTTATAATTGCCATGGCTGAAAGTAAAAACAAACTATAGGGGAACGTGTTTTCTTATTAAATGCTCATTACGATAATATGTTTGACGTAAAAAAGATGAGACATGATCTTGACCATTACAGACAACTTTTGCCTATAATGGGAAGGCTGCATTCAAATAAGGATTTGGATATTAGTAATATCACAGATGAGGATTCCAGAAATTTAAATACACTCAAAGATTATGTAATAACAGAAAAAACAATGGAACTTGATATGGGGTTTCAACTTGTTGACATGGCTGTATGCAATTTACATTTTTTGTTGTTAACGATGAAGAGAGAGGACGGAAAGGTTTTAGTTTACAATTACTTTGATGCTCCTATTCATACATCATATAAAGCAAAAAACGGGGAGCAAAAGCCAATATCTTCTTATGCTTATCTTCAAGCAGATGACTACAATAAATATAATAATATTGATCTAAATGCAATTTTGCCTTCTTATCTCTGTTTTTTGAAAATAAACGATGAAACTATGAGTAATATTAATTTGAATATGCTTCAGTTATTGAACGCATCGGATAAACTTAATGAGCAATCTGATTGGAGAAAGAAATTGCTAGATAAATCAATGAATATAACAGAGTGGCTTATTGCAAATGAGAAAAATAAAAACACAAGGGACAACTACTCTTTAAATGCTATCCAAATACGTAAGCGTATGAGGATTATGACGGATGATGACAAAAGGTTTGCAGAATCGATAGCTTATAATAATCATGCGGACAATCTTATGAGAGCAGGTGCTTTTCTGCTCATTGATAATGAACAGGGTTGCAACATGTGTTTAAGGGAAGTCTCTAAGAAAAATTTAAAATGGTTTAAGTCTATGCCAATTTATAAATGTTTTACAAAAACGACTTAAAATACAAAGAGGACTGATATGAAAAAATTAGTTGTTGCGAATATTGGGGTTTATGAACTAGGTGATAGTAACGCGATGAATGTGCCACCTCTAGCGGATTGAAATGTGCCGCCGAAAGGATTTAACACGAGGTCGTTTTCATAGATATTGATAGTATCGGCGAATCGGTACCATCATAGCGCATGAATCGGTACCAAAGAAAGATTTGGGTTCTGCCATTCAAGAAGTCAATACGTGATTACCAGTATGCCCACAATTTAAGTGATCACAACACCTACAGGAATAGTTGTGTTGGATGAGAATATGTCAATTTATGATAAAAATAATAAATGAGATATTTTTTTGATTGCCTAAAGCTATGTATATTCAATAATATTGTTTATCTTTGCATATATACTTAAAATGTAAAAATGTTAGTTGAATCAAATATATCGGACAAAAGCAATATTATAGAATATCTCTCAAATGTATTTGAAATAGTAAACAAAGTTCAAATCGTTGAGAGTGATGGCGTTTTGTTGGACTTTTCTAATGTCTCAACAAAAGCGCCTGCTTATACTTTGCCTCTATCTGTCTTTCTGTCTGGCTCGGGGAAAAATATTCAATATAGACTTTCTAAAGATTTAAAAGACGTTTCTTTCTGTGATGGAATTAATTCAAGTGAAATACGGTTGTCTGCATTTCGTGCCATGATGCAAGCCTATACTATTACTGACTATCTACCTATTGTGGCAATTCCAACTTCTCGTTTAGAAGATGATTTGAAAGATAATATTCAATCTATCATAGAGGATGTCTTAATTGAACAGATAGGTAATATAAATAATGTTGCTTCTGGATTGAGATATATTATTGGTGAATGTGTGGATAATATTACTCAGCATGCCAAATCTGATTTTGGATATATTTCTGCTGTAACTAATAAGGTAAAAAGATTTATTGATATTTGTATTGCTGATAGGGGTATTACCCTTTTAGGTAGTTATAAGGAAAATAATGATGCTGATATTCATACTGATATGGAAGCGCTTAAGGCAGCTAACCGTGGAATATCAACGAAAAATTTGCCAGATGCGGAAAACAGAGGATTCGGTATTGTAACTAGTAAAAAAATGCTTACTGATGGCTTAGGAGGTATGTTTATTATGATTTCAGGTTCTGCAATGTTAATGAAAACAGAACATTTGAATGAATATGTGGAAATTCCCGAAGGATTGTATTGTAAAGGTACTGTGGTCATTTGTCGTATATATTTCGATAATAAAGATTTTAATTACATTAAATATGTTGAATAATATAGAAAGGGTATATATATGAAGATAATAGATATAACATCAGTGTTAAGTAATGACTTGAAGTCGCGAATAGCAGTGGAGGATTTACTCCTTTATGTAAAAAACACGCATGAAGCAGAAGTCTCTATTGATTTCTCTAAGGTCTTGTTTGCCACTAGAAGTTTTATGGATGAATATTATAATACATTTGTAAATGATCATGGAAAGTTGAATGGTATAAAGGTTGAATCAATAAATCTTCCCGATGATGTTTTATATATGTTGAATGTCGTAAGCAAAACTCAGACGGGTAAAAAAATGTATGAAGAACCTGTCAACACATCTACTCATCGGTTTAAGACTGTGAAAGAAATGACTGATTGGATGAGGACAATCTGTTTGTAACTCGTTGATATCATTTTCGTTATATAAATATTCCAGTCGATGCCTGTTATCTCAATTATCTAATCCTCTCACTAACTCGCTACGTTCAGACACACGCCGAGAATTCGCTCCTGGGATTGCTCAGCAATCTCAGACTCATTGTGATTTCGAAAATATTACAAATTCTTTACGCTAAGCTGCGGAATGTCGCATGGGGGGAAACCGCAAGGGGCAGCACCTAGCAGACCATAAACAACCGCAGG
The DNA here is from genome assembly GCA_029779695.1 of Bacillota bacterium. Classification (GTDB taxonomy): domain Bacteria; phylum Bacillota; class Clostridia; order Lachnospirales; family Lachnospiraceae; genus Lachnocurva. The sequence continues at coordinate 19,115 of JAKPAB010000150.1, forward strand.
GGGGCGCATCGGATGCTCCTCGCGGATTAGATGATAGGTGGATATAATAAAGGTCATTTCTCTTGGTCCTTTAGGAAAATATTCAAAAACATTTGGAAAGAATGGATTTATGTCGTAACTTTGCAAAAGATAAGCTGAATCTCGGCATAAGGAAAAAAACATTATGGCACAAGTAAAGAATCAAAAGGCAGATAGTAATAGTCAATCCGTGGCATTCCTGTCAAACCAGAAGAATATGACATCGTTTAGTTTCGGTAACCAAACGATACGGTTTCGTGCACCGGATAAATTGATTCGTTACACCGCTGTTAAGGAATGGGATAAAGGTTACATTGTCGTCATGGCGAAATATGCAGGTATCGGTGAAGTTGAAGAATACATTGACTTGGTTCCAATTCTGCAAAATCTTTATATTGATGAAAAGACATTTCTGAGTCCAATTAAAACATTGAAAATTAAATATGACTAATAATATTGATATCGATAAAATCATAGAAAATGCGACAATGATAGTATGCGGTTATGCATTTTCAAAATTGGATGACGGGAATATCCGCATCATATCCATAGAACCTCCTTTTCATGCTTCCATTATACAACCAAATGGTGAAATACTTGAAACCAGTATGGATGACATCGAGATAGAAATTGTGAACGACTATTGGAAGCGTAACAAAAAATTCATGGAGGATGGTATTTATGCCTAAGTATTATTCTTTTATGATTTGTGGATACTATCTGTATTTCACTTCACATTGTATTATTGAGGCTATGCATGTTCATGCCAGTGATCGCAGATTATCAGAATCGGGCTCAGCCAAACTCTTCGTTAAAGGTGATGGTGAGACAGAAGTCCAAAGTCAAGGTATGCTTACTGAAAAACAGCTTCGAATTATCCGTACGTTTATTAAGGATAATTACAAGGAGATGTATGCCAAATGGTGTGAATATAGCAAAAATGGCTTCTATGAGAAATAGAACTACCGATTATGAAAAATCCCAGGAAGATATCCGCTGTGGTAGAGTGAATAGTTACGATAGTGTTGACGATCTGTTTGAAAAGATGGGAATGTAATGTCGTAGTCGTTGGGATTTTTTAGTCTTGCAAATATAGTACTTAACGTATGATGTTGTTATTTCTGTTAGGAATAATTATATATATATCTGTTTGTTCCGATGCTAGATAGGTTTGAGTTCGATGGTCATACCCATGGCAGCTACAATCTTATATAATGTAGCTACGGTAGGAATAGTCAAGCCTCGTTCTATCCTTGATATATATCCTTTGTCGGCGCCAATACGATGTGCCAACTCTTCTTGGGTAAGATGTGCGTTCTTCATTCCTCTTGGTCATTTAGGAAAATATTCAAAAAATATTTGGAAGGAATGGATTTATGTCGTATCTTTGCAAAAAATATAAATTGTATGGTAAATACACATGAAATATTGGTCGTTAGAAGTTCATCTAAAAAATTGGTGACTTTGATAGAGAAGTTGAGAAATAGAAAAGAATCTCAATTAGATAAATTACGCAAACAAACTGAGTATACATATAAAATAAACATCTAATGCAAATCCACGCATCCTTCACTAATAATGAGGGAGAACAATATATAGTGATGTTATCTGATGAAGATAACATTTTTTTGTCTACAAAGACCAATAATTTTCTTAAACATAATGATATAGAACTATTAGCAATATATCTTACAAGGAATGGAAATTTGACAAATAAGACTAACTTGAAAGTTATGGCACAGATTTGCGAATTTCTTGGAGAGTATCTGGCTTCTCATATTAATACATTATTCTATTTCATCTGCGATGATTTGAACGAAGTGCCAATGAATAAGAAAAAGAGAGATAATGGTATATCTCCACAAAAATATAGAAGCAAGCTGTTTACTAAAATGTTTGAGAAGTTCGGACCTCGTTTTTGTGATGATATTGAAAATATTCCTATCTATATAGACGCATGTGGGCATGAGATGTATGCACATATTATCACAAGGAGCCAACATCTACAAATTGTCAATATCATAAAAGAGGATGTTAATGACGCTTATCATAAGAAAATCATCTGATAGTATCGGCGAATCGGTACCATCATAGCGCACCAATCGGTACCAAAGGAAGATTTGGGTTCTGCCATTAAAAATAACCGCTTATCTTGAAGGATGAATAAGCTACACTTTGGTCGTAGCAAAATTTATTTTCCTTCCAAATTAAGCATTTTTTTATCAATTTGGAAAGAAAATAATTGTTTTTCCAAATATAATACTTATCTGTGCCAAGCACTTTAAAGTATCATGATACTCGGCGGCAAGCTTGATGATTTTGCTCTCGATTTGCATTATCTTTACAGCGGTATTAAACCAAGTGCAATAAGTGATTACGGTCATTTTCTCTGCACTATAAAAGGAAATGATAAGCCTGCCTCTATATGGGACGGGCTTTTTTGTACATATTCCGGAGCATGACCACCCACAAGGACCCCATAAGTTCGCTCGTTTATCTTTAAACCACTAAATATAACGGATGTTCAACTCTTCTCTTCATCGAAGAGAAGAGTTGAACCGAAGAAGAGAAAGTGCGATGTCCTCGCCACGCTAAGCTGCAGAGTGTCGCTGGGAATTCAAAATATAAATGTAACAAACGAATAGGCAACAAATTTCAGGGATAAGGCAAAAATGTAAAATTGTTCAATAAAAAGTTGTATATTTGAAACTAATTAGTTACATTTGCATAATGAAAGAAAATGAATTACAGAAGAATGATTTGCGAGAATTGATTTTTACGCAAGAATTTTCTGACTTCTATACGAATTTGGATGTAAAGGTCCAGCATAAATTTGACTATACAATGCAAGTTGTAAGGACAATAAAGATATTGCCAATCAACTTTATTAAACATTTAGAAGGAACGGATTTATATGAAATGAGAGTTTCGGTCGGTATGAATGCCTATCGCACAATTCTTTTTACGATAGACAACGACAATATCAATAATGCAAAAAAAGTGATATTGCTCAACGCATTTATGAAGAAGTCGACTAAAGATTATAAGAAGGAAATTAAGACAGCAACTAAAATATTGAAAGGGTTAGGCTATGATAAAGATTGATGAAACTAAGCTAAAAGGGCTGATGACAGCTACACAATTATTAGACCGAAAATACGGTAAGGAAGGCTCAGCTTCAAGAGATGAGTTCGACCAGCAATCTGTGGCGTGGTATTATGGAGAAGTTTTGCGTAATAGGCGGAAAGAGAAGAAACTCACTCAGCAGCAATTAGCAGATGCCGTAGGGGTGAAACGTTCATATATTTCTAGAATAGAAAAGGGTGAGACGGATATGCAGATGTCTAGTTTTCTGCGGATAGCGAATGCCTTGGGAATACAGTTTATGCCCGTCTTCAGATAGCTATTCCAGTCGATACCCGTTCACTCGATTGCGCACTGCCGAAATAAATTTGCCTTGAAGGACTTTTTTTCCTTTAAGGCAAATTTTCTCGCGCAATGCGTAAAAAGAAAGGACCACGAAAAAAGCTAAAAGACAAAAGGCAAAAAACAACAAAAAGAATACCGCCCCTAGATGGAGTGGTATTCCTTGTAAACATTGAAACAGGGGCAAGCCTTCTGCGGGTTGAGGTCATGATGCCCCACGATCAGTGCCGTGGGGAACACTTTGCGCAGTTCGCGCAGCAGTGCCAGCATCGCCCCTTTCTGTTCCACGGTCCTGGTATCCTGTGGATGCCCCCTTGCATCCAGTCCCCCTTCATAACAGATCCCTATCGAGTGGGCATTGTGGTTCTGACAGTGAGCTCCCGTCTTGAGCATATCCCTGCCGTTGTGTATCTTGCCGTCGCGGGTGATGTAGAAGTGGTAACCGATGTCGCGGAAGTGCCGGTGCCGTATATGGTCTCTCCGGCAGTCTTCAAAGCTCAGACTACAGCCATCGGGCGTAGCCGAGCAGTGAAGGATAATCATCGTGATGATTCGCA
>JAKPAB010000210.1 GCA_029779695.1 Bacillota bacterium
CAGTCCGGCAATAGCCAGAATTACTTCTTCATTAATGGTTATGCCTTCTCTGATGGTAAATGTTTTATCAGCCATCTTGTTACCTCCAAAAATTATAAATTTCGACGAGTAGAGTATACCACACTTATGGTCATCAAGTGAACCTGAAATAATTGTTGCATTATCCCAATTATCACTTCTGAAGGTTCAGTGCACGAAGCACCCCATGGTGAAAATTAACCTCTGACCAGAATATATGTCCCAAAGAATCTCTTTTATTTAGAAGGGGACTAGATGTCAGGCCTTTTTTATAATAATCTCTGATCCTGACCTCATCTGTCTCGGATATCTCTCTCATCAGATACTTTTTCGGAATCATTGAGAACAGGAATTCATCATCACATCTAAGTTCTCTCTCCGTTAATGCCTTTTTCAGATCCTTATGATTAATATAATATTCGATCATCGGAATCACAAAAGGGCATCCTCCAAGAGACATATACCATGTATTACGTCCGGGTCTGGTGTTGACTTCCAGTATCCTAGGCTGTCCATCAGCGCCATTCATAACATCAAAATTGGCAAATCCTTCATAATGGGTTTCCCTTAATATACGTCCCACATACTCCAGCAGATCTTGTCTCTTACCGCCTTCTTCTGAGATTATAACGAGGGGATTACCTATTCCTGATGCACTTCTGTCCTGAACCAGAACGTGTCCTGTGGAGCTTGTGACTATTTCACCATCCACAGAAAAAGTTGTAACAGTTCTAAGTGCATCATCTCTAGGAGATAAAAACTCCTGGATCAAAAGAGATCTGTCATAGGATGACTCAGAAATATTATTAATGATTTCCCTTAGCTGCTCAGCAGATTCTGCCTTATATACCTTGTGTCTGTCCTTGATCTCAGCGAAATGCCATGCTGCTGAATTGGAAGGCTTGGCAGCCACCGGATATTCAAGGTCATTCAATGCATCCAGATTATCCGGAAGTATGACCTTGATCTCTGTTCCACCGGTTAGCTTATCAGCTCTTTCAACCGCTTCTTTTCCGAAGGGAACTATCCAGGTCTTGGGATATGGAACTCCCAATTTATCACACAAACCATAGAAATTGTCCTTTTGGGTGATACGATCCAGAAGATCAAATTCGATATATGGAACTACATAGCCCCAGCTTTCCAGCTTTGCCTTGTTTTTCGAAAATGTTCTGGCATTCCAATCACCGGCTCCGCCGAAAATTATCGGCTTCTTGTCACCAAAAGTATCTTTATGATCTTCAAGCCATTTTATAAGGACATCAGGTTGATCGATATCGGAAATGACCTCATAATCAGCCCATTTACTCAAGGATGTATATTTGATATCTGCAGTTGCCAGTACCTTGGTCCTGACTCCATACTCTGCAGCAAAACTTCTGACAAAGGAATAACCTAACGCA
>JAKPAB010000152.1 GCA_029779695.1 Bacillota bacterium
ATAGCCTTATATCGAACAGATTTTCGTCTACTACATTAGGGCTTACAGATATCCTGAAATCTCTGGTAGTAGGATATTTTGTGGTCAATTTTATTACATCTATACTTTCGCTCTCTGCCTGTCCTTTAATAGTTAAAGAGGCAGGTTTTTCTGTTCCGTCTACTAGTCTGTAAAGTAGCAACTCTTTAGGTTGTCCTAGTAGTACCAATCTTCCCAGCTTATATGCTGTATAGTTCATGTCGTCCCCAAAGTTGTCTATTAGGTCCCTTTCAGATGTGATTCTAACAATTTCCTTAGGTGGTCCCCAGTTGGCTTTTACAGGCATTGCTACAATTCCCCGTTTACCCATTTGAATTCGTGCTAGAGCTGCAGCTTTGAACCTGTTATAAAACCCTGGCCTTATTGGTTTGTCGGTTTCTGACCAAAATCCACTTGCCATTATTTAACCTCCTTTTTCTCTATGACTTTTTTAAGAAACTTGTCTACTCGTTCCTTAAACTCTGTCTTTGTCATTTTATCTTTATTGCAGCCATATAAAGCTCCAGCTGCCACTTCTCTTTTGTGTCCTGCTATCGCTTCACAATGGAGCATAAGCTCCTCGATAGTAAATTCATGCTCTTTAGGCTTGTCAGCAGCTTTCTTCGTATTTTTATCTTTGCTCATATCGCCAACCTCCTTTATTCGATTACTTGGCCTCTGCTATAGATCTTCTCTATATAAGTTGCATCCCTTTGGATACTGTTAATCCTTGTCATAGTTACTGTTACCTGGCCAGTTCCTAGCATGTCACTATCCCTGTTTTCTCTAATAGATTGGATTGTAAGATATCTTCTATCTTCCAGGTCCAGTGGTATTTTTATTGACTTCATTAACTCGTACTCAATCTTGTCTATTATCTGGTTTATCTCTTCCTTTTCCTTGCTAACTACATGGATCCTGATGTCTCGATTCTCCCTATAGGCCATATAGTTAATTGACTCTGTACTTTTACTTATTGTCCTGCATAAAACAGAAGGAACCTGGAAGTCTTCCTTCCAAGTTCCCTGATATGTCTTTACATTAGTCACTAATTCAATAAAATCTGCAGTAGCCTTTTCCCAGGTATCATTTTCAGCCCTGGTCTCGTGTAAAGCTATTATGGTGAATTGTAGTCCTCTTACTATAGCTCCCCATTCTTCATCCACAAGGTCTTGGCCAATAGTACCATTAAAACTAGCTGTATAAGACAACCCTGTATCTGGATCCGTGAATGTTTTTAGGTCCATGGCCTCTATGACATCCAAGGTTATATTATCTAATGTCTTAAATGTATCTATGTCATTGTATAACCATACCTCTACAGTTCTTTGAAAGCTTGTTGGATCCTGTCTTGAACTATCGTTACCTTGGACCACCACTGCATATGGCTTTGGTGTCTCATACCTAGGCACATTTGGCTCATAACAGTCCTTAAGGATAGATACATTGTCCAGGATCTGCTTTCTTATTCCTGCTCTCATTTATTCACCTCTATTCATTGGCCCAATGCTTTTCAATTGCCTTTATTAACTCGTCTTTGTTTTCCCTTAATGTTTCCTCTAGTATTGGATAGGCCTTAGTTCCTGGATGATTAACGCTTTTTACTGGATGTTTGGCTCCCTTCCAGTAGAGGGCCTTCTTTCTTTTAGGTTTTATGATATGTGGCTTGGTACCTTCTTCCAGGTATCTTCCATACTTCATCCCATGGGCCAAATATGCAGTAAAAGACTTTGTCATTGGGTGAGACTCTACTCCATGGTGAATGTTTTGCCTGGCATGAGATGTCCTGTCTTTCCATTCAGCATTCCTTTTAGCCTTAGCCTCCATATCTGCCATGCAATTTTTTATTATATGATACATACCAGCTACTTTTCTGTTCAAATAATCTATAGACTTATCACTAAATGCCAATTAACTCACCCTCTTTAATTCACATTGGTAGCCACATATCTCTCCTTTAACTATTTGTGGATATATCGCTATAATTTCCATCTTTCCATAGATAGAGTCGAATACAATCTTTTCATCGGATACATCCTTAAGGTTTGCTGTATGATCTGCTAGCATACCATATTTTTTAGTGGTATCTGCAGTCCCTTTTATGTCGCTTATTGTTATTACTTCTGGGCTTTTCTGATAGAATATTCTTACTGTCAGAGTTTTAGTGTCTTTGACAGGCTTCCAGGCTCCATCCACTACCTTTCTGGTGGTTACATTTATTGTTATCTCTATTGGATTTTCATTGATGGTATTTATGATGTCCTGTTTCCTTTCCTCTGGAGTTATCATTATAAACCCACCTTTGTAGTGGTTCTTAATATAAAGCTGGCATTCTTACCCTTACAGGTACATTTCTCTTTGAAGTACTGTGCATTATTTAAGGCTGCCTTTATCTGATCATTAAGGCTTGCCTTCTCATAGGTTTCAATCCCTACTGTGTACTTCTTGGTCCCTGTAATGTCTATCCTGGTAGCAAATAAGGTCCATCCTTCAGCTGCAGCACAAGAGACACAGCCTGTCTCTGATAGTAGTTGTTCAAGCTCCTCATCAGCGAATCCTTTCCCTTCTTTGTCGTTCAGATAGAGCCTTAACTTTGCTATATTGTCCATGAAACCCCTCCTAAATAACAGAGATAATGCCTTTAACAGACATTATCTCAATGCAATTTCCTGGACATTTTCTTCTACAGCTGCAAATACTCCTCTGTAGCAGTATGCTACTATTTGGT
>JAKPAB010000224.1 GCA_029779695.1 Bacillota bacterium
TTTAAGTCTTTTACAAATACATACGAAAACCGATTTTTTAAGGATATCAAATACCTTTCGGATAGCAGAAAAAATTGGCGTGAGGGTTGTCCTTGTCAGGCCATTTTGGAAGGCAAACATCAGCAACTTCAGTTATTAACACATCCCGTTTGGTGGGGAACCACAGATGATCTATACAGCCTTGGTAGTGAAATCATAGACCACAGAGCTAGTAAGCTGGTCAACTATTTAGCTGATAATGTTACCCCCTTCAAGGTATTAAAGGATAGTAACCATTTAAAATAAAATAAGAGGTGATTATCGTGGTAAAGGCCAGCAAGATTGCGGAGTTTCTTGATAAGAAGCTTCAAGGTCCGGATATCGAGGTCGAAAGGCCTTGTTCTATAAAAAATTTACAGCCAAAGTGTATCACCTTTGCTAAAAAATTTTCAGACGATATTTTAGAATACCTTGTCAGAAATGATCAATGTCTGGCGCTTGTAACTAAAGAATATGAAGGCAAGATAAATTGCGCGCATATAGTGTCAGATAATCCCAGGCTTGACTTCGCAAAGACAGTATCTCATTTTTTCCAAGCAAATAGAGAGGCAGGTATAGCTAAAACAGCGATATTAGGAGAAAATGTGCAAATCGGTGAAGGAGTAATTATTGGGGAATATTGTGTGATCGGCAACAATGTTTCCATCGGAAATGGAACAATAATAAGAAATCATGTTGTAATATATGATAATACGGTGATAGGTGATGACTGTTTAATTAGATCAAATACAGTCATAGGTGAAGAGGGTTTTGGGTTTGAAAGAGACGAAGATCAAATTCCTATAAGACTTCCGCATCTTGGAAGGGTGGTAATCGGAAATAACGTCGAGATAGGAGCGCTAAACACCATTGCCCGCGGTACTTTAGATGATACTTACATTGGAGACAACGTTAAGACCGATGACCATGTACATATTGCGCATAATGTTCACGTTGGGAAAAATACGATAATTACGGCTTGTTCTGAAATTAGTGGGAGCACTTGCATTGGAGCTAATAGTTGGTTGGCGCCGAATTGTTCTATAATGAATGGTATATCCTTGGGCGAAAATGTGTTTGTTGGTTTAGGTGCTGTTGTTACTAAATCGGTAGAAAGTAATTCGGTAGTATTTGGAAACCCTGCTATGAAATTGAGGTAACAATATCTTAATTTTACGTGCAAAGGAGAGCTTAAAATGCAAATCAC
>JAKPAB010000234.1 GCA_029779695.1 Bacillota bacterium
GCCGTATGGGATACAAAGATATAATAAAAAGAAATCCGGATTATATTATTTTGTCTTGTGGAATCAATGACCAACATTTACAATGTGGTCCTCAATACTATGCACATCATTGTACTCTTATTATAGATTTTCTACTTCATTATCATATACAGGTCATATTAATAGAATTACCTAATTGGGACTTGCCGACAAATTATTCATATTATGGCAGAAGGCAGAAGATAAAAAATCGCTTGGCAAACTTTTTTACGACTGGACATTTAAGTTATAAAGAGAACACCTATTTATATCGAATAGCACTGTACAATGAATTAAAGAAAACAGGGTCGCTACATAAAATAATGATAGTAGATGCTAAGACTTTGGATGATGCCAGGATGTGGAAAGAGTCAATGCATCTAAACGGGAAAGGGTATCAACGACTTGCAGAAGGAATAGCTAGTTTGATAAAAGAGTCGCATACCCACACACACCATATTATGCTAGTGCATAACACGTTAAAGAGTGGAGGCAATTAGATTGCTTCCACACTACTTTCGAATCCAAAAAGAGGAGAACATTAAACAAAGCACAAGCAAAGAAACGTCATATAGCAAGCTGGAGACTACTGCCAATCTGTAACTAGAATGAAAGGAGACGCAACTTCATATATACGTGCTGCAACTCCTGCTTTGCTAAGTCTGCTGTTGTCATTCACATCGAAGACTTTGGCTCCTGACTTGATATGTTTGTCAAGATTGTCGCCTGCCTGCAGCCAACTGTTGAAATCATAGCAGTCATCTATGCGGACTTGCTCCATAGGATATTGGAACCAATCTAATCCTACCGTCGAGGTTTTACCATTATAATACTGCTTATAGCCTGTGGTACTGACTCCATGTAATACAAGTGCGTATGGCCTGCCGTTAGTGTCAAACAAATCCACGCTCTTAGCATTTTCATTATTAATCGCATAGATTTTCTCACTATTATCACCAGTAGTAATATAGGATACTACACAGTAATCGGAAAGATTTCCAGTACAATTACTAAATGTCTTTGTATATGTATATCCATCATAATGACGCTGATAAGATTCTGTATTGATAAATCCACTATTTGATTGATCTAAAAACAAACTTTTTCTTACGTCTTTAATTTCATCACCACCTATATATGTATAGGTGCTTCCTGATTTCTTATATACCTCATAACCGAAATTGATGGTTTTTGTGGCTCCAAGTGCTACTGGATGAATAGCTATATTCAAATCGTTATTATTATATAATATAAACCTGTTGTGTAATATCAAATCATTATAATCATAGTCCCCATTCTTGGAATCCTCAAAAGCTAAGACTTGCCAATAATTTGCATTTTTATTTTTTTCCAACTGTGAATAGAGACTGGCATCTACGACATTCGCACGGGTGAAGGATTTTGAAGCGGTGGTTGTAGCATAAACATAATCTATGTTAGGCGTGACATACTTCGGCACGACAATGTCTTGACTTGTTGATATGATGGCCATGGTATCTGCGCTATTCTCACCCATCGTCACAACGGCAATACTTCCGGAAGGTACTGTTACGCTCACCGTCTTGTCAGTCAAATACTGGTCAAGGTTGGCATTCACATTTTCATAGGAATACAATGAATCGTTTTGCCTGCATGAGCACGCCAAAGTCAAAATGGCTAAAAGGTATACATATTTTTTCATAATACAATAGTTTAATAAAATATCAATAAGGAATAACACTCTCTAATATTTGCAAAGATAAACATTTATTTCTTAATATCCAAATTATTTAACGTTTTATTTTAACAACGAGTGGTAAACCTTATCAAAGACTGAGAAAATAAATTCTTGCAATAAATATATATAACGATTTGAAAGTTGAAGACAATATTACCTATCTACCGCTAATATTTGTGTTAAATCTTCAGCAATGTTATTATAATACAAAAAATATTTATATCTTTGCCTTTGTTTAAGTATTTACAGCCAAATAGAAATGTCTGAATATTAAAATAACGCGACTTATGAGAGATTATTTGAAAATTATTATCGGATGTACTCTTGTTATTTCTTCTTGTCAGAAAGATTTAGGAGGAGGCAATTCCGGTACTGGTACTGTAACAACCGAAACCAGCAATTTCGATTTCGCTACGTCTAATGATGTGACAGTCAACATCAATTACAACACAAAAGTGGCTATTCCTTTCTCCGTGTATGCGGAAAATCCAATAACAGTGACTGAAGATAATGAAGACGGTGTTCCTGTCATGACATTTAACACCGACATTAAACCGCTTTACTGCAATTATACCAATACTGACGGTAAATTCAACACAAGTATCACTTTGCCTTCTTATACCCAAACGCTATACATATACTCGCCTGCCTTCTATGTACAGAGCCTGATGGAAGCGACAGTAAACAACGGAAGTGCTACTGCTACCGAAGAAACGGCGACGACAGCAAGTGCCAAAACAAGAGCCTCTTCTTCTGGAACAGCAACCAGCCAGATGACACTAAGAAGCGGACAACAAAAGGTGGGCAACTGGCTTACACCACTAGGCACATTCGATTCTTATACTGGAATGATAAATTATGCAGCTACGAATGATGGTAGCAGTTTGTTCTTTACAGATAATGAGGTTGCCAACTATTATAGTGATATCCCGAACATTCTCAATGTAGGAAAAGAATGCCCGTTGGAATACCTGACATCACAGGACATTGTAGTACCTAAGGATGAGAAGATTTCTATCACAATGTTGGGTGGAAACACTTGTTGGAACAGCACTCTTGCCTATTATTACTATACAGGTGACGCTCCTGCAACAGATCCAGACCATATCTATATTCTTTTCCCTAATACCCAGGACGGACAGTGGAAACCAGTATACAGTAATGGTAAATTAATTTCGGGACGTACTTCTACCCCTATAGGACTAGATAGAGGAACTGCTGCAATACTGAAATATTATGGCACTAATTATAATCAGTCCGCCTCTGATATATTTCCTGCGGGAACAAAAATAGGATTTGTACTGGCTTGCAACGGATGGGGGATAAATACCGGAAACCAAGGTTATCAGCAGTATACAAAAAACTTTTTTTCCTTCACGACACCAGGGTTGAGTTCGGACAATTATTATACGAAAAAAATTCTTTCGGGTAGATCTGACTACTATAAGGTGAATACAGCCATGATGAACTATCAGGATGGAACTATCGTAGCTTTTGAAGACTGTAATGACGACCACAACTGCAGTGATGTGTTGTATGCACTAAAACCGCAATTCGGCATCAATGACAATCTAAACGATATTAAAGAAATTGTAACTACTTCTACAGAAACGATATCCAATATATACTGTTTTGAAGACTTGTGGCCAACTATCGGCGACTATGACATGAATGACGTAATCGTGTACGCCACTTATGCTAACACGCTGGAAGCCAATGCAGCCAAGAATGATAACAACCATTATATCACACAAGAGGATTATATATTTAAAACTGACCAGAACCACTCTAATAAAACAAGTCTGAACAATGGACTCGCTGCGTGGATAAACGGCACCGGACTCAGTTACACTGTGAGCGTAAAGTCGGCTTCAGCTAATGATTATACAACTCTTGACGTTTCTAAGTATACGGTAGAGACAGAAGACGGTAAAACCTACTTCTATCTGGACTCAAATGTAAAAAATGATATGGGAGCTTCTTACAAGATTACTATCAAACATGATTATAATGATAAATTAAGAATCATTACGACCTACGGTTGTTTCCTGTATCGTGATGATGCCCAAGGAAGATGGGAAGTACATATACCAAACGAAAGTCCGACCAGTAAACTGTGTGATTATTATAGAAACTTCTTAACTTCTAAACCTTATGCGGCTATGATGCAGGATGCAAATGTTTTTTATCCTTTCGCAATCAAATTGACAGGCGCTACGGAGTCTGATATATCCAAACTTCTGGAGGCAGGGAATGAGACAAAGCGCGTGGACGCATTATATTCTGGATATAAAGCATGGTTCGAAAGTGGTGGTGCTACAAATACGGACTGGTATATTAAATGATTGATATTTTTGTAACAAGAATGATCAATATGAAGTGGTATAATAAATATCTGAAGGTTTACAACAAACCATTCTCTGAAGACTTCTATCCAATATGTGATGAAGTAAAAAAGAGAATGGAATCGTTGCAGTGTGAGAAACCTGTGGTTACAATCAGCGTCATCGCATATAATGAGGAAAAGCATTTGCTCGCTTGTCTGTGGTCGCTCTGTAATCAGGTATGCCACTATCCCATCGAAATAATAGGGGTCAATAATGATTCGTCCGACCGCACCGCAGAGATATTTGAACGGTGCGGGGTTACCTATTACACCGAGACGAAACATAGTTGTGGCTATGCACGGTTGTGCGGTTTGAATCATGCTCGCGGGCAATACCATATCAATATTGATTCTGATACGATGTATCCGCCCAGTTATGCTGAAATCATGGTGAAAGCAATGATGAAGACAAAG
>JAKPAB010000239.1 GCA_029779695.1 Bacillota bacterium
ACGTCTCATGGGCGCTCTATTGATGGAACAGGATGAAAAGTGGCAGACGGGGCGTAAATACTTTGATATGCAGCTGTATTACCAAACCCATAAGGAGAAGAATCCAAACCCCATCACTGCTGCATAAAACACGCATTTATTCCACGTTCTGTTGACAACGAGCCTCTCATGGCATGTTTATAGGCATCACGGGCATCACCCTTACTTTAATGGGGGTCAGGCCTTGGTGAGAAGGTGATGCCCGGCTAGCTAGCCTAACATGCCATGTACTCATTGTCAACAGCTTTCGCGGCATAAACGCTTATGATTATTGACTTATTAAGGTACTATATTGTAACCGAGGTAATTTACACACTATTTTGGACTTGACTTCCAGGTATGAAATGGATATCAACATCTTCTTTTCCGATTAATTTTTTAATATATTCTTTTGCTTTTTTACTATGAACATCTTGTCCATATCCAATATGTTGATAATAGTTGGTTTTATTAAGTAGTTCCAGTATCCTAGGATGGGCGCCTTCACTGTAGTCATTCATAAAACTATACATTGTTTTCTCTAGACTCCTTATATCCATTCCAACCTACTATTTCATCTAGCGGCTTACGTGCTTTAGAGTGTCGCTCAGTGTCTCCCTCTTTTTCAGGATAGCCCAAAGGTAATAAAGCTACTACTTCCATATGTTCTGGTAATCCCAATATTTCATGACAAAGTTTTGCATCAAAGGCGCATATCCAGCAGGTGCCCAAACCTAGATCCGCAGCGGCCAAAGTCATATGATCTATAGCAATAGCTACGTCAATATCACAGTGATCCTTACCATCCCCTCTTTTCCAAGATTCATTATGATCACCGCATACAGCAATTATTACTGGTGCTTCTTTAAACCACTGTCTAGGATAACATTGAGTAATTTTTTCCTTTAACTTAATATCCTCAATTACTATAAAATATCTAGGCTGAAAATTACACGCGGATGGAGATATTCTTCCTGCCTCCAATACTTTAAGAATCTTTTCCTTCTCAACTGGCAAATTCTTATAACCTCTTACTGAATATCTCTTTTTGGCCAATTCTAAAAACCTCATAATTATTAACCTCCTAAAATATTTTCTCGTTCTGTTAAGTTAAATGAAAATTGAAAGCCTCGGACTCCTTAAGGTATAATAGTTTTACGCAAA
>JAKPAB010000255.1 GCA_029779695.1 Bacillota bacterium
GTTGAAGATGTAAATACCAATGCCGGAAAAAATGGAGATGGTGGTGTGTCGGTAGCTTTTGCGGATAGATCCGCCAAAAAGAAAGACAGAGAACTTCTCACTGCCAGATTCAAGGTAAAAAGCAAAGCAGCCGGAAAAAATGTGGAATTGAACTTGGTTGTGGATGAACTCTACAACGAAAATGAATCGATTGCCAAGGCCGGCACAGAATCAAAGATTGATGTTAAAACAGAACCTGTGGAGAAGTGGGTTGGTAAGGTTACGGGCCTCATAGTAAGCAGAAATACCAAAGATGTCAAGGTATCATATTACGGTTTGAAAAGTGCCGAAGGGTATGAAATCTTCAGGGCTGATTCTAAGGATCAGAACTATACGAAAGTCATGAAGACTGATAAAACCAAGGTATATGACAAAGTATCCAACCTTCAAAAGGGCCATACATATCTATACAAGGTGCGCGGATATAAAAATATCGACGGAACCAAAGTGTATGGTGATTTCTCATCAGTGAGATCAATTAAGATCCCTACATACAAGAGCTTCTTTGGATTTATCGGATGGTTATGGGATAGCATTCACTGATTATATACAAAAGTAAATAAAAATAATATGTAAACCTTCTGTCGAAGATATTTCAAAATGATTTTTAAAAAATATCATTTTGAGATGTATCTTGAATCCCCCGACAGGAGGTTTTTGTTGTGGACGTTATAATTGAAATGTGATGATTACTAGCATGATAATAAGTAATGATTTTGCATAATTAGTTGAAAAAGGAAATCGTTTGAGTTATATTTTTTAAATATATATGATGTATTTCGAGTTGTTTACAAGGCTATTTGTAAAGTTACTGATGTAATATGCTATTTAAAAAAACTATCGGCGTAAAGTGCCAACATGTCTTGCTACGGCACGGAAAAACTTACACGCTTAAAGAAATGCGCCCAAAAATATATTGACAAAAACTAGAAAAGATACATGAGAAATGGAGCTTTAATGGGAAATGTTAATGAGAAACTTTAATTAGATAAAGGGATAAAGCGGTAAGGAATGATTTATGTCTAAACAAGGTGAAAAATTAAGGACCGTATATGTATTTATGGACCTAACAATGGTTGCCGCAGCATTGGTAACTGAAATAATAGTGGCTACTCTTATGAATAGCAATGGAATGTTACATAGTGACATGACGGAATATATTATGCATTTTATATTGGCACCAACACTTATGGATATATTAGGTGTCATTATAGCGTATATCGTATATCGTCTAGTGAAAAGCGAAAGCGCCAAAAATGCAATTCCAATAGTTCTTCTCGTCTATATATGTGCTGTTGTCAGTTCTGTTCATTATGTATATTCAAATCTTAGATTGTTATATTTACTTCCTATATTCATGTGCACGGTTTTTGAAAGTTACATGCTACTTAAGATCACTACAGTTTTAAGCCTAATAGCGGAGTTGATGTGTGTAGTATGGCAGTATACCGGAGCCAGGATCATGTTTCGTGCTAACCTCACGTATGTGATCCCTATGTTTCTTGTATCTGTTGCAGTGATAATAGTAGCTTCGGTTCTGGCCAATATTCTTCTAAGTCTATTTATAGAAAAAAAGGATGTTGAGGTTGAAGAACAAAAGAGACTTAAATCAGAGAGAATGAGCTTTCAGATGATGACGACACTGGCAGCGACCATTGATGCCAAGGACCCATATACGAATGGCCACTATTCAAGAGTATCGATGTATGCAAGAGAGATAGCAAAAAGGGCTGGATACGACGAAGCCTTTCAACAGAATGTATATTTTGTGGCACTTCTTCATGATATTGGTAAGATTGGAATTCCAGATAGAATATTGGAAAAGCCCGGCAGGCTTACCGATGAAGAATATGAAGTGATAAAGCTTCATACAACCATTGGAGCTGAGATTCTCTCAGATATAACGGAGATTCCAAAAGTTACGATCGGAGCCAGGTATCATCATGAGAGATTCGATGGCAATGGTTATCCAGATGGATTAAGTGGGACTGATATTCCGATCGAAGCCAGAATAATCGGTGTTGCAGATGCATATGATGCAATGTCAAGTGATAGAAGCTATAGAAAAGCTCTTTCCAAGGATACCATTTTGGCAGAAATGGATAAGGGAAGAGGCACTCAGTTTGATCCGAAATATTCGGATATTATGGTGGATATGATACTTGCAGACAAGGATTATACCATGCGGGGCGGTGCTGATGAGGATCTGATGGGAATCGTCCAATTGAGACTCCTATTTGGAGAGGAACCGGATAATGGCGCATTTAATACCAGTATTGGTGGATTTGGAGAGATGTATCACTTCCTTAGACGATATTCCAAGAGGAATAATGTCAAGATGCAGCTCATGGTAATTTCGTTTAATTATTCAGGAGATAAAGAAGAATCGGATGGAGTGTTGGAAGAAGAACATATGTGGTCTCTTAGAAAGATCGTAAATTCTGCGATCAGAAAGACAGATGTATCTGCGAGACTGGGACAGAATCAGTTTATCGTTATTCTTACCAACATGAATGATGAATATATAAATATCGCTACAGAGAGAATTAAAAAAGCATGGAGTAGCGATTCTGAAAACAAAGATTTTGAATTGACATTCGAAGCACAGGAGATCAATTCAGAGGTTTGATCTGAATAAAAACAATTAGAACAGTAAAAAAAGGTGTCTGATTTATCAGACACCTTTTTGCTAATTTATGATTATTCTATCCACAAGATATTTTTATTTTTTTGGTTACCTTTTCTTTATCTCCAGTTAGCTTTATCTTATCCATGAATATTCCTATCAGTTCCTGGCAAAAGTCTAATTGATATAGCTGAACCATTGTGGAATTAATAAGATTCCCGATTTTCAGCTTAAATGTAACCTTGACCATATCATTATTAGGGGCCTCGAAAAGTCGTTCGAAAATCTTGACACTTTCTACATCGATATTTCCGGTTTCAGGAGGTGATATATCAACTGGTCTAGACAGCATTACAGAAAGTGAAGTGGCA
>JAKPAB010000271.1 GCA_029779695.1 Bacillota bacterium
TTTCCCAGCATTTGGAAAGCCAACTAATCCTACATCTGCTAAAATTTTGAGTTCAAAAACCACGTAACCTTCTTCTCCGGGCATTCCTGGTTGTGCATATCTCGGAGTTTGATTGGTAGAAGATTTGAAGTGCTCATTTCCAAGACCTCCCATTCCTCCTTTCATGATGATGATTTCTTGTCCATCTTCCATGATTTCTCCAATAATTTCTCCATCTTCATTTTTGGCAATTGTACCGATAGGAACATTAATGTAAACATCTGCTCCATAAGCTCCAGTCAATTGGTTTTTGCCACCATTTTCGCCGCGTTCTGCTTTTACATGACGGGTATAACGAAGCGGAAGCAATGTCCATTCCTGAGCATTTCCTCTCATAATAACATGTCCTCCTCTTCCTCCATCGCCACCATCAGGTCCACCTTTGGGAATATATTTTTCTCTACGAAGGTGCGCAGAACCTGCACCACCGTGACCTGATTTACAATGTATTTTTACGTAATCTACAAAATTTGACATAGTTGAGAGATACGAGGTTCGAGTTTCGAGTTTTTACGGAATTACCTCGTAACTCGAATCCCGCAACTCGTATATAATTATTTAATTTTTTCTACTTCGGCAAAAAGTTTTTCAGAGATTTCAGAGATTTCTCCTACTCCATTAATTTCTACATATTTGCCTTGTTGTTTATATAACTCTGCTACTTCAGCAGTTTTAGTATAATATTCTTCTATTCTGTGTCTGATGATGCTTTCTTCACTATCATCTACTCTTCCAGAAGTTTCGCCTCTTTTTACTAATCTTTGCACTAAGATTTCGTCTTCTACGATAAGTGAAAGACATACAGAAATTTCTGAATGTAATTGTTCTTTTACAATTTGGTCTAAAACTTCAGTCTGGTAAGAAGTTCTTGGGAAACCATCGAAAATAAAACCATTAGTATCTGTAGGTTTTTTAAGCTCATCTACTAACATATCAATGGTTACTTGGTCTGGAACCAATTCTCCTTTGTCAATATAATATTTAGCCAATTTTCCTAATTCCGTATCATTTTTCATGTTAAAACGGAACAAATC
>JAKPAB010000340.1 GCA_029779695.1 Bacillota bacterium
CATTTCTCCTGCCAATATCTCTGGTGTTATGGCCATTTCTCCTATGACTTGACCATAGGTTATTTGGCCATTCTTGATTTGATTCTTTAGCTTTTCAACTAATTCTTGGAAAGTCACACTATTACCTCCTTCGTTATTCATTTCACCTGCAGGTTCTGCAGGCTCATATACTCTTTTTTCCACTACTTCTGTCTTTTCTCCCAATGTCACCTGGTCATCTTGGATAGTGAATGGGATGCTGTATAATTTCGTAGGTAGGTTTGGCTGCTCATGCTCCACTATGACTGTACTGTTGTCATATCTAATACTCCTAATCCATACATAGTGGCCATTGCCATGGGCATTGAAATATTCTTTTGCTGCCTCTCTTAATTCCTCTTTTAGCTTTTCGAAGGTTCCATCCAGCTGCTCTCCTGCTATATCTTCCATTTCCATACCTACAATCTTTGTGGGCATTCCTGGTCTGTGTAGTGGTGTCCAGTCTATAGATAGAGGTTCATATCCTATTACATCTATTTCTCCAGTTACGCTGTTTTTCTGTAGTTCAGGAAATCCAAAGATGCTGACCTCTTTAATTCTGTTGGTTCTTATCCATCTCTTTAGGCTTTTGGCATCTGCATCTATTAAGCCCCTGAAATAAGCATTATTGCCTCTCATTTCTGCACCTATCCAATGTGTTACTGGGGGCACAAATTCTGTTGATATATCTTCTGGCTTTTGGTGGCCAAGGAACCCATTCAGTGTATGTTCCATGACATAGTCTACAATGTCCTTTAAGCTCTTAGGTGTATAATTCCAGCCTCTTTTACTTTTGCCAGCTGGTATTTCTACTACTACCTCTAAAGGATCATCATCCATTTGCTTCATCTGTTCTATGTCGACACCTTTGGCCAGAGGTATATCGCTTGGCTTTATATTAGATAGCAGTGCATTTACACTATCTATTTCGCCCTGTATGACTCTTTGCTCACCTGCTAATACTTTTATATACACTTCTTATTTTCACCCCCTTAAATTAATGCTGTGGCTTTTCTGGGAATACAAATTAAAAGAATTGGAACTTCTCGAAGTTATCCTGATACCATTTTTCTAGTTGTGGATCACTTTCAGGATCCTTTGCCCAGTTTGATACTCTTTCTATAGTTGTGTTTATGTCTTCCTGGATTTCTGTCATAATGCATAAACAATTAGGATGAAAAGGATAATCTGGTGCATGTTCTATAGGATATCCTCCAGGACCTAACCCATAATCATCAGCCTCACAATATACATCGCATATGTCATACTCTGGATGGCTTGCAGATAATATAAACCTTACACCCTTATTATTTGGATTCATTGCTGCAGATTTCATTGTAGCCATCCCAAAGGCTGATGTCATTTCTGTCCTAGCTAGCCTTAAGGCCTCATAACATATATCTTCAGGAACTCTTCCTTGCATTCTTGCCATCATATTGGGATAATC
>JAKPAB010000353.1 GCA_029779695.1 Bacillota bacterium
ACCAAGACAGAAGAGGCTGTCAACAATTCATTCAGAGCACTTTGGATGAATCTGTTAGGGGGACTCGCCCTTGCTATTGGTATATTATATTTTGCGATCAACACAGGAAGCGTATCCTTTAGGATGCTTACCGATTTTGGCGTTGCAGGGGATGCTCTTGTAGCACTTCCTATAGCGCTTATGGCATTTGCAGCACTGACCAAGTCAGCTCAGCTTCCATTTTCAACCTGGCTAATGGGTGCTATGGTAGCGCCTACTCCGTCTAGTGCACTGCTTCACAGTGCAACGATGGTCAAGGCTGGGATCTATGTACTTTTCAGACTGGCTCCGGCTATGTACGGAACAGCTACAGGAACTATTGTTGCCACTGTTGGTGGATTTACGTTCCTTATGACTTCAATTATGGCTATTGCCCAGACTGATGCTAAAAAGGTACTGGCACTTTCAACTGTATCTAATCTCGGACTGATGGTAGCTTGTGCCGGGATCGGAAGTCCATCTACAATATGGGCTGGAGTATTTCTGATGATCTTTCATTCAGTATCCAAATCACTATTGTTTCAGGATGTGGGAGCAACAGAAAATGTGCTTTTCAGCAGAGATATTGAGGACATGCATGGACTTATCTATAAGCTCCCCAAGCTTGCTTCGTTCATGTTCATAGGAATCGTTGGCATGTATCTGGCACCCTTTGGAATGCTTGTATCAAAGTGGGCAGCTCTTCGTGCATCTGTAGACAATAAGGGAATTTTACTGGTTCTATTTATAGTATTTGGCTCAGCTATTACTTCCTTTTATTGGACCAAGTGGCTCGGTAAGCTGATAGGAAGAACAGCTACCAATGTTAAGGTCGAGGATATAACCAAGACAAATGAGATGTTTTCTCTTACATGCAATGCGGTAATGATGTTTTTGTTATGTCTCTTATTCCCGTTACTCTCAAGATCATTTGTAGATCCTCTGGTGGAATCACTTTTTGGCAATTATCATGATGCTATACCCATGAAGATCCTGTATACATTGATAGTATGTGTTCTCGTAGTATTTGCGGTTCCGTTTATTACATATTTCACCACAAAAGATATGAAGTATGATGATAAACTGGCCTATATGGGCGGTATCAATATGGATAATGATAACTGCTTTACAGACTCTTATGGAGAACCCAAAAAGGTATGGTTGACCAACTATTATTTTGCCCATAAGATCGGACAGAGAAAACTAATGTTACCTTGTCAGTTGGCTGCCGCCGCTGCACTAGTGATCATGCTATGCATCGTGATCGGAGGCTTACTATGATAGATTTTAGAATTATTTCAGCATTGGCCTTTATCGTTTTAGCTCCATTTATAGGAGGATTTTTAGAGGGCCTTGACAGAAAAATATCTGCTAGAATGCAGAGACGTGTAGGACCTTCAGTCTTTCAGCCTTTTTATGATGTGGCAAAATTATTAAGTAAGGAAACTATAGCAGTTACGGCATCTCAGAGATTCCTACTGGTTAGTTATTTGATACTTACAGTATTTACCGGAGCGATGTTCTTCTTTGGAAGTGACTTGTTAATGGTATTTCTGATGTTGTCTACCGCAGGGGTATTCTTGTATCTGGCAGGCTGTGTAACAAGCTCCCCATATTCATCAATGGGAGCCCAGAGAGAACTGATGCAGGAATTGTCATATGAACCTGCACTTCTTCTCACAGGCCTCGGATTCTATATCGCTGAGGGAACATTCAGAGTCCAGGACATTGTCAATGCAAGATACAGTGCAATTTTGTTTCTGCCTGGATTTTTTGTAGCGTTTGTTTTTATACTTACGATCAAAATGAGAAAATCACCATTTGATGAGAGCACATCTCATCATCCTCATCAGGAGCTGGTCAAGGGTCTGACCACAGAAATGGGATCAACAAACCTGGCAATTTTTCAGATCACAGAATGGTATGAGAATGTCCTGATGCTTGGTGTGGTAGCACTATTTATAATCAATAGCTCGGTATACAGTATCCCTATTGCTATTATTGTTGTGCTTTTCACATATTTTTTGGAAATATTGATCGACAATACATCAGCCAGAGTCAAGCAGAGCAAGATGCTGTTTCTGGCATGGTCCGTTACGCTTGTATCAGCAGGCGTCAATATGATAATCATTATGCTGATCAGATGATTCAGACTTATATATTGATTGGTTAAAGTTTTCTAAATAAAGCTGTTTAGGAAAGGAAAACAAATGGCAAAATTAAGCAGATCTCCGTGGCTTCTGCATTATGATGCATCAAGCTGTAACGGATGTGATATAGAGGTTCTGGCATGCCTTACGCCGGTCTATGATGTAGAGAGATTCGGAGTGATCAATACCGGAGATCCTATGCAGGCAGATATATTATTGGTGACTGGTGGAGTCAATACACAGAATGCTCCTGTTTTGAAGCAGATATATGATCAAATGTCCAACCCAAAAGTTGTTGTGGCTATTGGTGCATGTGCTTGTACGGGTGGCGTTTTTAAGGAGACATACAATATACTCGGAGGAGCAGATAAGGTCATTCCTGTGGATATATATGTTCCGGGATGTGCAACTAGACCGGAGTCAATTATTGATGGTGTGGTCAAGGCTGTGGGATTGTTTCAAGAGAAATATGACAAAAATATCAAAAACCTGTCTTCATCTGAATGGGCCGAGAAAAAAGCGGCTGAGGAGCTAAATAGTAGGATGACAGATTCTAAGGAGGGAAATTAAATGGCTGATGAAAAAAACATTCTGACTGTCATAGACAAAGAACAACTCCTAGAGAGTGTCATGGTTATGAAAACCAGGGGACTTCGTCTGTCACAGGCATGTGCTTCATACAAGGATGGCAAGTATAATCTTAGTTATTCTTTTGCAGAGGATGATAACTAT
>JAKPAB010000054.1 GCA_029779695.1 Bacillota bacterium
TTGATATTGAAATGACCTACTGCATAATGCCCCGCTTTAGCCTTTTTTAACATCTCTGCTGCATTAACTATCATCAGATTGCTCCTTTCAAAAAGCTTTCATATCCAAATCGTCATTTAATCCTAATAATTATAGATTATTAAAATCTCCTATTCAATAGCGAATATAATTTATATCTCTTTGTCATCAACCATTATAGTAAGTGCTTTATTTATATTTTTGATCTCCGATTCCTTACACTTCCCGCCGAATTCGCCGTCCAGCGTCCATGCGATTTCTTCATTACTTACAAACTTTATTTCTGTTGTCTGGAAAGAATAAAGCATATCTGAATCTCTTTTTCCAGTACTAAGTGCTGAGAAGATCTCTGATATTTCCATTGGATTCTTAGGACTTCTAACCAATGTTACTTCAAAAACTCCATCATTAAGTTCCACATTACCCGGAAGCAGATTTTTGAATCCTCCTACGGAGTTGGAATTTGTAACCATTCCGAATATAAATTCATCATAGATTACATTGCCATCATACTCTACCTGCATCCTATATGAAGGAATATCTCTCAGCTGTTTGGCTCCTTCTAATATATATGCGGCATGGCCAAATATATTTTTCAGATCCTGGCTCGTAGAATATGACACTTCCGTAAAAATGCCAAAAGCGGCCACATATACAAAGGAATCATCATTAAACTCCCCTATATCTATAGGAAAACCTGTTCCCGAAAATGCAATTCTAGCAGCCTCTATCATATCCTTGTCTATACCGAGAGAACTTCCGAAATCATTGGTAGACCCGGCAGGTATATACCCGATCGGGACCTTGACCTCTGATCTCATCATTCCGGTAACGACCTCATCAAGAGTGCCGTCGCCTCCGCTACAAACTACCCTGTCAAATTCACAGGCTCTGTTCTGAACAACTGTTATTGCATCGCCTTGGCTCTGGGTGGTATGAACCACCACATCGCATCCTGCCTTGACCCCTGTATCTAATATTTCGGGCAGAGAACCCCTGATCTGCCCTTTCCCGGAACGCGGGTTAAATAAGAAAAGTACCTTCTTCATATGTCAATCTCTTTATGCTGTCAGGAATTTTTCCATGGCTGTTAGAGCCTTGTCTTCATCCTGTCCTTCTGCGATCACCGTTACCTTTGAGCCTTCTGTAAGTACCAAGCTCATCATTCCCATAATGCTCTTAACGTTTACTTTTTTATCGTCCATCTCCAAATAAACTTTGCTAGTGTACTGATTTGCAAGCTGAACTAAGTGAGCAATAGGTGTAGCTTCTGTAAAACCTGACATCTGAACAACTACTTGTTTTTTCATACTACTGCAATTCCTCCTGATTCCTGATATCTGTCGCGATCTCTGTGATTCGTCTCAGTCTATGATTTACACCAGATTTGCCGATAGGCGAATCCAAAAGTTTTCCAAGATCCTTAAGCGAAACTTCCGGGTGTAATAGTCTCATCTCAGCTGTTTCCCTGAGCCTGGGCGATAATGACTTCAGTCCTCTTGTTTCTTCGATTAATTTAATATCGTTCAATTCCCTGACTGCTGCATCAACCATTTTACCTATGTTGGCAGTCTCACAGTTAACCTTGCGGTTCACCGTATTCTGTATATCTTTTTGTACTCTTACATTTTCAAATTCCATCATAGATCTTGGAGCTTCCATTACACTAAGCATATCTGAGATCTGATCGCTTTCCTTGATATATATCACAGGTCTGCCACTTCGTCTCGTCATTTTTCCGGATATTGAAAATGTATTCATGATTTCAAGAATCTGATTTGCCTGTTCATCGGATCTTGCAACTATTTCTAGATGATATCTCTTTAAAGGATCTGTAACAGATCCAGATGAAAGGAAAAGTCCACGAAGGTACGCTCTTTTGCAACAAGTTTGCTGTAATAAAAGCGGTTCTACCAACGTAGGTTTATCAGTATCCCATTTAATCATTGACAGAAACTCTTCAGCACTTTTGCGCAAAATCAATCCTGTCCCAAAATCATACCCCACTAATATATTCGTTTTTTGTAATAAAGTAAAGTATTTATTGTTTAAGCCTGAGTCGGCATTAATTCTGCAATTCACCGGTGAAAATGTATCATTATCTCCGCCACTTTGAGTGTCTCCAAGTACGGAATATATACTCGCCAGTTCTGCTATTCTGCAATGCCGAGGTCTCGGAATCACTTCCAACAGCTCCTTTTTGACTCTGGCAGAATAAGAAGATTTGATCATTTTTCAATCTTTCCGTCTTTATCTTTGTCTTTATATGTCTCTATCTGTGTCTCTATCTGTGTCTCTTACTATATCTCTATCTATGTCTCTATGCTCTATTTTCAATCCAAAGCTCTCAGAATGCTGTAAGAGCCTGCTGTATATCTCATTGGCAATAGTAACAGACCTATGCTTGCCACCGGTACATCCAATTGCAATCACAAGTGAGTTCTTACCTTCCTTGATATAATTAGGAATAAGAAAGTTCAGCATATC
>JAKPAB010000067.1 GCA_029779695.1 Bacillota bacterium
TGTGACCACGCCATTAGCACCAAACGGGTATCATCTTTATTCTCCAAACGTTTCAGAATTTAAAATTCAAACCACTAGACCATATTTTAGCTGGACGGGTGATATATCTAATGCTATAAAAATATCGGAAGCAAATGCGGATTTCGATGACTTATTAGGGTCTAATAGTCTTCAAGTTACTGACAATGGGGTAGATTCAGATGGAAAGTCTATATCTGTTGATCTGAACAGGGTTAGGATTCGAATTAGTGAAGATGAAGGAAGCACATATTCCAGTAATTCGTATACCCTTGATGAGTTAAAAACACTTCTAACAAGTGGTAATATTACAATTCCTAAAATAGTTATTGCTTATACATATTCAGCAACTGATTCCAAAACGGATAATATTGGGAAACTCCCTAATGAAATTGATGATAATACTGGGGCATATGCCGTTCCTTTTACACGTACACTTACAAATGACGTACCAGATAAGAAGAGTAGCATTACTGTTAATTACGTAGATACATCTGGTAATACAATTTCTGATAATGTCGTCAAATCTGGAAATGTTGGTGAAGACTATACGACAGAACAAAAAACTATTCCAGGATACAGCTTCAAAGAAATTCAAGGTCCTGCATCTGGCCAGTTCACTAGTCAAGAACAAACAGTGACTTACGTTTATACAAAAGATCCAGTAGTTGGTGGAAGCGTAATTGCTAAGTATGTAGATGCAGCTGGTAATACAATTTCTGATAATGTCGTCAAATCTGGAAATGTTGGTGAAGACTATACGACAGAACAAAAAACTATTCCAGGATACAGCTTCAAAGAAATTCAAGGTCCTGCATCTGGCCAGTTCACTAGTCAAGAACAAACAGTGACTTACGTTTATACAAAAGATCCGTTGGTTCCTGATAAATCAACAGACTCAACTCCCTCTCAACCAAGCGTGAATAAGCCAAATACATCTGTACAAAAAACTACAACTACGAGTATTTCTACTAACATCACAAATAACACTGTATCATCAAGTAAATTACCAAAAACTGGAGACAGTAAAGCAAGTACACTGTTAGTAATGGTAGCTGGTTTATTTATCCTTGCAGCCGGAACCCTCTATCTCTTCTTTAATTCGAAGAGAAAATACAAATAAGTAATGTAAAATTATTCTGTATCCATTCATGAAATTGCTTTTTAAGATGTCACTCACTCTTTCGCAGAGGTGAATGAATGCAGTCAAGCACGCAATACTTGTTCTTGCCGAAAGGCACAGAAAAAACTCCGCATGAAATGGACATAATGAAATTTCCATCGGACCTTTTTCGAAGTACCAGAAAAACAAGAATAAAAACGACCGTTCTGATATGACCCCTAAAAGTTAGACTAAAAACTAACATTTGGAGGTCTTTTATTTTCACAAAATATTCTTTTGAATTTAAATACAAAGTGGTTCAGGAATATCTCTAAGGGAGTGAGGATACCAATTTCTAAGCAATAAATACGGAATTTCCCACTTTGAACTTGTTCATCAAAGGATCAATAGATATAATGAATTTGGAATTGCTGGCTTACAACGGAATAGACAAAGAACAGCCAATCCTTATGACAATGCAATGATGGAGTCTTTTTACAAAACTTTAAAGAGAGAAATTATTAATGAGGCTCTTTTTGAGACAAGAGCTGAGGCTACTCAAGAAATATTTAAATACATTGAGACCTATTACAATACAAAAAGGATGCATTCAGCTCTTGATTACAAGTCTCAAAAATACTTTGAAAAATATA
This sequence comes from Bacillota bacterium, assembly GCA_029779695.1. Classification (GTDB taxonomy): domain Bacteria; phylum Bacillota; class Clostridia; order Lachnospirales; family Lachnospiraceae; genus Lachnocurva. Next base: position 1,774 of record JAKPAB010000067.1, read on the forward strand.
ATTCTTAAATTCGGTTCTGTTGCAAAGTTTTCCAAAAAATCTATTTTAGTGTAAAATTGAGAAAAAAGACAGAGAGGACAGAGTAATGAATCATTTTAAAGGCAAACAATTCAAAAAAGACGTCATTATTGTCGCTGTTGGTTACTACCTGCGTTACAATCTAAGCTATCGTGAAGTTCAGGAATTGTTATATGATCGTGGAATAAATG
>JAKPAB010000077.1 GCA_029779695.1 Bacillota bacterium
TATTATCGATCGCTTTGAAGAATCCTGGGCGGTGCTTGAACTGCCTGATGGCGCAACTTTCAACTTTCCTCGTTCTCTTCTTCCGGAGGGAGCTAGAGAGGGAGATGCTCTACACTTTGAAATCTCCATAGACGAAGAGGCAACAAGAAAACGCCGTGAACACATACAAGAGCTTCTCAATGATTTAAAATCCCAAGATAAAGGAGGGGACATTGAGCTATGAAAAAAAGATTTATTCCTATTTTTGCAATTCTCTTCTCGCTACTGTTTTTTACTGTTGCTTTTGCCGAAACTCTCCAAATTTACTTTCTTGACGTTGGGCAGGGAGACTCGTCTTTAATTATTGCTTCGACAGGAGAAGTTGTTCTCATTGATTCTGGGCCAAATGAAGATATAATTCTTAACCATCTCAGGGATATCGGAATAAATCATATCGATCTTCTTATAGCTTCTCATCCTCATGCAGATCATATTTCTGGAATGGATAAGATCGTTGACATTTATAAGCCGAGGGCATTTATGGATCCTGGAATCCCACATACAACCACAGGCTATGAAAATCTTCTACTTGCTTTAAAAGAGAATAATACAAAGTATTATCAAGCAACGGCGAGAAAAATTAAATTAGGGCCTCTTCTTTTCACTGTTCTTCCACCAGCAGATCCGTTAATTGAAGAATCAAGTCTTAATAATAACTCGGCTGTTATCCGATTAGATTATGGAGATGTGTCGTTTCTCTTCCCTGGGGATATTGAAAAGGAACGAGAAAACCAATTAGTTCAAGCTGCAAAAGACCAATTAGATATTGATATTCTAAAAGTTTCCCATCATGGATCATCAACCGGAACCACGATCGCCTTCTTACAAGTCACTACACCAGATGTAGGAGTAATTTTTTGCGGTAAAGGCAATAATTATGGCCATCCTCACCTGGAAACACTTGAAGCCCTGCAGAGCTTCGGGATTCAGATATATCGAACAGATGTAAACGGTACAATATTGGTAGAGACAGATGGGAAAACATACCGAGTAATCCCAGAAAGAGGGGAAGAATACCGAGAACTACCAGCTCTTAAACAAATAGAAACACCAACACCAACTCCTGCGCCAACTGTATCTCCAGCTCCTACGCCAGCTACAGAAGAACCGGCGGTTACTTATAAATATATTGCTTCTAAGGGATCCGATGTTTTTCATCATATATCTTGTTCTCATGCTCAGAGAATTAAGCCTGAAAATAAAATATATTTCTCTACAAGAGAAGAAGCAATAGCAAGCGGAAGAAGACCATGTAAGGTATGTAAACCCTAACTTATAAAGGAGCAACAACAAAATGACTACTGAGGAAAGATTAAATAAGCTTGAAAAAACAGTACGTTTAATGGTAATTATCCTTGCTATTTGTATTGGTTGGTTAACTGCTGGAATAATTTATCTTCGGGGGTTAACTACTGGAACTATCAAAACTGAGAGTCTGGCAATAGCAGACACAGAAGGAAACCCACGCCTTATATTGGGTGTATTCGAAGATGAACCATATCTGAACATGCTCGATGAGGAAGGAGAGCCATACCTTACGTTAGGTTTATTTTGGAGCAAACCATTTTTGGGTATGTACGACGAAGAAGGTAAGCCACGTCTTGCTCTGGGAGTAGTTGAGGACAAGACAGTTTTCCATATGTACGGCAAGGAGGGAAACATAATATTTAGTGCACCACAATAATTTATGGTATTATTTTAAAGGTATGTGAGACAGTGATTTTTATTGGAATGGAAAGGTCTTGGAGGTATATCTCTCTTAGAGATGGAGTAAGCGAAGCAAGTTTAATTATTTTGAATTGCATAAAATACCTGATACCACAGTAAAAAGGGGTAAAAAGTATGAGTAAAGAACAAAAATTTTATGATGCGTTGAAAGACATCTTTATAGGTGCAAAGGTAGAAGGGGAATCTGGATATATCAATTTAATGAGGATTAAATCACGCTATTATGAAGAAGGTGTCTTTCCCCAACTTCAAAAGGATATAGATAAGGCATTAGAGCCCTTCCCTGAGTTTAGAGAGGAGCTTTTTGATAAGCTTTACACTTTCTTTAACCGCTATTTTTCAGAAAGTGGTTCGATTTATTTCAGATACACACCTATCTATCAAAATGTCTATGAGAAAGTATACACTGACGATAAGGATGTAATGCTTTTTTGGAAAACGCATATGCTCTATTATGTCAAAACCGATAGGTTGTTTAAAAACTTGGAGGTAGAAGTAGATGATGTCAAATTCTTTTTTGATGTTTCTACGCTTGAACAAAAAAAAGCAAATGAAAAGAGGACAATTATTTATGAGCTTAAAGGGAAGAGAAATGATGGAGTAATTGCCTTTAATGTTCTTTATTCTGAGAGGGGTAGGAAAACTAAGATTAATGATATTTTAAGAGATCTGAGGAAAGAAGGAGTAACAATTACTGAAGACACTTTGGAAGAAGCATTCAGGCTGTTTGAGAAACAAAGTGAAGTTGATTATTTCATAAATAAAAATGCTAAGGAGTTTTTGCAAGAGCAGTTCAATATATGGCTTTATCAATATGTTTTTAGTGGTGAAAGTGAATGGACAGAAAAGAGAATAAAACAACT
>JAKPAB010000109.1 GCA_029779695.1 Bacillota bacterium
AATTTACAGATTTTGGTGTCATGATCGATGCATCCAGAAATGCAGTACCAAAGGTATCAACCATTAAGGATATAATATTTCTATGCGGAATAATGGGTTACTCATATGTAGGTTTATACATGGAAGATACTATAGAGATACAGAATGAGCCATATTTCGGATATATGAGGGGAGCCTATTCCAAAGCTGAGATTCAGGACATGGATGAATATGCTTCTAAGCTTGGCATAGAAATTCGACCATTTGTTCAGACTCTAGCCCATTATAATCAGCTGGCAATATACGAAGAATATCAGAGACATATGGATGCAGAGAATATACTGCTAGTGGGAGACGAAAGAACAGAAGAGCTTCTGGATCATTTGATTGCCACGATCTCATCAGAATTTCGCACTCGTAATATACATGTAGGAATGGATGAGGCTTTTTTACTTGGTGCGGGAAAATATCAGGAGAGATTCGGTCTTGAAACCAGAGACAAGATAATGAAAAAACAATTGGATATCGTTATCAAACTATGTGAAAAGCATGGTCTGAGGCCGGAAGTATGGGGAGACATGTTTAGGCATTATGCCGAGGACAGGAGTTGGATCCCGGCTGATCTGGATATTTTTTATTGGGATTATTATTCTACAGATGAGAAGCACTATGATGCTGAAATAGAGAAATACAAGAAACTGACAGATAATGTATGCATGGCAGCTGGCGCATGGAAATGGACGGGGATGATCCCATGCAATGAATTTTCCATTAAGGCTGGAGAAGCATCGATTAGATCATGCAGAAAAAATGATATAAGGTCATTCACGGTGACATGCTGGGGAGATAACGGAGCTGAGGCCAGCCATTTTTCTGTTCTCCCAATTATTTATAGAGACAGCCAGTATGCTTGGGATGATGATTTGCCGGATATAGCATTTAATGTTCTAACAGGAATGAGCATCAGTGATTTTATGAAAATAGACAGGATCAATCCTAGGCATAGATTGGCAGAAAAAGATATCAGACCTCAAAATGGGAGTAAGTATTTTCTATATGATGATCCATTAATGGGATTTTTTACATCATTAGAGAAAGACGAAGATCCGAATCTGATTCTCACTGGAGCACAGGATGTTGCTTTGATAAGTAAAAATTCTGATTTTTCATATGTTATGGAATCTGGAGAAGCGCTGGGATATGCCGTAAGCCATAAGCTGAAACTGGAAAGAAAATTAAGAGAGGCTTATGCCGCCAGAGATTTTGATTCTATGAGAGAAATATCCAAAGAAGATATCCCGGAGCTTATTAAACAGGTTGATGATTATTACGATAGATTCAAAAAACAGTGGTATGCGGAAAATAAGCCCTATGGATTTGAGATCCAGACAATAAGGATCGGAGGACTGAAACAAAGATTATTGGATGTTTCTGATATCATTGATAGATATTTAATAGGCGAAACCGCAGAAATAGAAGAACTTGAGGCCAAACATCTGCCCTTTAATTATTTCGAAGAAAAAGATCCGGATATGATATGCTATAATCAATGGTCTAATATGGTTTCTACGTCTGTGATAGGCTGATATTCCATAGATGTTTTATACGAGCGGCATTTTGCAATGATGATGTTTATTAGAAAGCATATATGAATAAGGACGAATTTTTTAAAAAAATAAAAAGAGGTCTCATAGTATCATGTCAGGCACTCCCTGAAGAACCGCTGCATAGCAGCTTTATAATGGGAAGAATGGCATTAGCAGCACAGGAGGGCGGTGCATCAGGAATAAGAGCCAATACTCCAGGTGACATCAAGGAGATAAAAAGTTTGACAGATCTCCCGATTATTGGATTATATAAGGCTGTTTACGACAATTCTATGGTCTATATAACACCGACAATGGAGGAAGTAGACTTGCTTATAGATGCCGGATCTGATGCCATAGCCATGGATGCAACTGATAGAGTCAGACCGGATGGCAGTAGCATAACGAAGTTCTTTTATGAAGTGCGAGAGAAGTATCCGAACATGATATTTATGGCAGATTGTGCAACAGAAGAGGATGCGCTCCGTGCAGAGACACTGGGTTTTGATATGGCAGGAACTACCTTGAGAGGATATACTGAGGAGACAAAAGGGATTTCAATCCCGGATATGAATCTGATAAAAAAACTGTCAGAGAATCTCCACATTCCCATTATAGCAGAGGGTGGGATCTGGGAGAGAGAACAGTTGATAGATGTTTTCATAAATGGAGCATATGCAGCGGTAGTAGGGACGGCCATCACACGACCAAGAGATATAACAAGAAGATTTGTAGAGTCGATTTCGGAGAGATTGTATGAATAGATCAAAAGAAATGCTCGGCAAAGAATTTAAATACAGGAATAAGGGCGTGGTCAAGGGCAGGATATTGGATGCGATTGCAGATATGACCAGCGCAGAGAGAACTGTGGCTGAATTTTTTCTGGAGAATGAACAGAGTGGTAATTTTTCCCTCAAGGCAGTTTCTGTAGCTCTTTTTGTGTCAGAGGCTACATTGTCTCGCTTCTCCAAAAAATGTGGTTATAAAGGCTATAGAGAATTCGTGTTTGATTATGAAAGAGAGATCTCCGAACTACGAACCTCAGGTGGAGATATAAGTGTATATACTAGAAAAGTAAAATCTATGTACACGGATATTTTTAAAAAAAGCTTTGAGTTGTTGGATGAGGAGCAGATGGAGAGGATCGCCAGGAATCTCATGGATGCTGACGAAAATGTATATGTATATGGAATGGGAAGTTCCGGATATGCAGCAGAGGAATTCACTTATAGATTTATGCGGTTGGGAATGAAAGTTCAGGCCGTTACAGACTCTCACATGATGAAGGCAAGCGCCGCTCTGACTGGAGATAAAACCCTTGTCATAGGGATATCTATTAGCGGAGATACAAGCGAAGTTGTCGATGCACTTAGAATAGCTAAAAAAAACGGTGCCAAGGTTATTTTCCTAACCGGAAAAACAAATACAGCAGATGTGGATATTGCAGATGAAGTCGTAGAATTGGCTTATCTCAAGGATCTCGATAATGGCACCAAGATCTCTCCGCAGATCAGCCCACTTATACTTATAGACGTTTTATATTCATATTATCTGTCTAAGAATTCTGCACTTCATTTTGAAAGATATAATGAAACTCTTTCAGCAATTAAAGATAAAAAAGAATAAAAATATAATAAAACCGCAGTACATATTGATACGTAAATGTTCAATATGCGTTGCGGTTTTTAATAACTATGCATTAAATAGTCTCTTGAATAATTCAATTTTCTCTGAGCTAGGGTCACTGGACTCGAAATCGACAGTGCCTTTTTTTGATGAATCATCTAAGAGCAGTCCAGCTTCAGCTAAACGTCTCTTAAGCTCTCGGGCAGTACCCTCGGCTCCGTCGAATATGTCTACTTTGTCGCCTAGAACCATCTGGATCTTATCTCTTAAAAATGGGTAATGAGTACACCCCAATACTACAGCATCAACTGGTTCATCTACATAAGGTTTTAGAAGATCCTTCAGAAATTCTACCACTTCCATAGAATTGTATTTTCCGTCCTCTACAAATTCCATAAGGCCTGGACAGGCAAGGGGAATTATCTCAGCTTCACTATCATATTCTGATATAAGGTTATGAAGCTTCCTGCCATGAATTGTCATGGGAGTGGCCATTACCAGAATTCGTCCACCAGGATGCTTCTTGACGGCGGGCTTAACCGCAGGCTCAATTCCAACCATAGGAAAATCGGGAAACATGCCACGCATTAACCTTACAGCGGCGCTGGTAGCAGTGTTGCATGCAATGGCACAGGCCTTGGTGCCTGTCGTTCTATATTTTTCTACAGTACTGATAGTCAGATCCTGGATCTGTTCAACTGATTTGGTGCCATATGGGGCATTGGCCGAGTCGCCGAAGAACACAAAATCTTCTTCAGGCATAATTTTAACTAATTCTCTAAGTACGCTTATTCCACCGGCCCCTGAATCAAAGACCAGGATGGGGAGCTGCTTATTATCCATTGCTTTTATATCTCCTAACTTATATACGTAATCTGCAAGCAGAACATTATCAGCTTGCGAAACATACTGGTAATCATAGCACAAGTTATGTATTAATTCGAATTACAAATATATAAAAATCTTTATTTTGAGTATTTAAATCGGTCTGCCAATGATAACTCAAAAATTTCATTGCTGAAAATAAAAAAATCGCTGAAACATTGATCTTATCATTGTTTCTGCGATTTCACTAAAGCGGATAACGGGAGTCGGACCCGCCTCCTCAGCTTGGGAAGCTGATGTACTACCGATATACTATATCCGCTTACATTTTTAAATAACAAGCGGGTGATGGGAATCGAACCCACGTATCTAGCTTGGAAGGCTAGTGTTCTACCATTGAACTACACCCGCATAAGTTAAATGCCCAGTTCCGGAATCGAACCAGAGACACGTAGATTTTCAGTCTACTGCTCTACCAACTGAGCTAACTGGGCTTAACTCGAACATTGATATTTTAAACAAGTAATGTATTGATGTCAAGATAATAAAAACAGGAGCAGCGTAAACTGCCCCTGTTATGCAATCAATATTCAATTTTCAATTAATCTTCAGGTTCGATCAGTCCGTATGTATTGCCACGTCTCTTGTAAACTACGTTTACATCATCAGTTTCAGCGTTTCTGAATACAAAGAAATCATGTCCCAGAAGTTCCATCTGGATGCATGCATCCTCAGGATACATAGGCTTCATGCCAAATCGCTTTTCTCTGACGATCTTAATCTCCTGATCATCTGCTTCAGAATCTTTCTCAATGAATTCTCTTCTGAAGTCATTGGCAGGATCCTGCTGTTTGGTAATGAGCTTATGTCTGTACTTTTTGATCTGTCTCTCGATTGTCTCCTCAACGAGGTCAATGGATATGTACATGTCATTGCTGACCTGTTCGGATCTTACCGTATGTCCCTTTATAGAGATGGTAACTTCCGCTTTTTGACGTTCCTTCTCGACACTGAGAGTGACCTTACACGGCGTATCTTCATTAAAATACCTATCAAGTTTGGAAAGCCTTTCCTCCACAGCTGCTTTCAAGCCATCCGTTAATTCAATGTTTCTGCCTGTGATTGTTAGTCTCATAATTATCAGCCCCTTTTTCTTGAATTCGATAAACAGTTATCGTAAAGTAATTATACATGAAACATGAATAAAAAGTAAATTGCTTTTACGAAAAAATGTCTAAACAAATTGTGAAAAAATCTGACTATATACATGAAAAAATTAAAAGATTGATAAATTACTCACGTGTAAATGACCGAAAAAAGAGGACGCATAATGGAAAATCAAGGATTTCACTCAAAAGTTGCATATGTATCGGGAGCATCCAGAGGAATAGGCAAGGGTATTGCGGAGAAATTAGCTCAGGATGGGTATAATCTAAGTCTGACATGCGAAAAAAATAAAACATCGTTGGAAGACGTAGCAGCTGAATTAAGAGAGAGATTTCATGTGGAAGTGCTGGCATCTGTAGGAGATGTTGGAAAATATGATTTTATGAAAAAAGTAGGTAATGATACGCTGGACACATTCGGACATATTGATGCAGTTGTCAACAATGCTGGAATAGCTCATATAGGTTTGCTGACAGATATGTCGCCGGAAGAATGGGATAGAATGATGAAAGTTAATCTGTATTCGGTATTTTATTCTGCCAAGGTTTTCACACCATCCATGATCCAGCAAAGATCAGGTTCTATTATAAATATATCATCTATGTGGGGAAGAGTAGGGGCATCATGTGAAGTTGCATATTCCGCCACAAAGGGTGGGATCGATTCATTTACAATGGCATTAGCCAAAGAACTGGCTCCTTCAAATATAAGTGTTAATGCTTTGGCTCTGGGAGTAATGGATACGGATATGAACAGTATGCTGTCTAATGATGACAAGGAAGAACTAATAGAAGGTATACCTATCGGCCGATTCGGCACTCCAGAGGACGTAGGATCTACAGTTAGTGCTCTATTAAATACACCTAGGTATCTCACAGGTCAGGTCATAGGCATGGATGGGGGATATATTTGAGACTCATGTGATGAAATTAATTTAATACAATTTAAAGTTAAGTAAAATAAGCTCGCAAAACCCTGTGGTTATGCGGGCTTTACTTATGGCTAAAATTGTAGCGTTTGCAAACGACATCTAAATATATTCTGAAATTTTTCAAATAGTATATATATTTAAAAAAATGATGATATTATATAGCCGTTCCGTAGAATATCGAGTGCCACTGTGTATGGGGAAAGGATTATAAAGTTGAAAAGTTTTGATTTGGGTAGTCTGGTAAGGAATTATCGCATTGATAAAAACATGACTCAGGAACAACTGGCAGAATTATTTGAATGTTCATCAAGCACGATATCAAGAATGGAAAAGGGAGAGAGCCTTCCTAATAAGAGAATATACGAAAATGTAATTACTTATGCTAAGCTCGTGGATAGGTCTATCATAGTGGAAAATGATACCAGTCTGTTTGGAACCAAGGGACACAGTGGGCTGTTAGAAGCTCTTGAAGGGAGAAAGTGGGATATATTTGAGGAGAAGCTATATGCACTTAAGTATCAGGCTGATAAAAACCCAAAACTAAGACAATTATATGAAATGGCTATGATCATATGGGAAATATTATACATTCAGCATATGGAAGGGAATATTGAGAACATTCCGGAGAGGATAGGCATGTTTCGTGATCGGCTGGTAAAGGCGATCACCTATACTATCCCTGATTTCCCTAAAAGTGTAGAAAGGGAAGAACGGAGATTCTCTCATACAGAGATAGTGCTCCTAAATGGGTATGTATTTGCTTCATTTATAGAAGGCGAAAAAGAAACAGCGATGAATATACTTCGAATGTTATCAGGGTCGCTGAAGAGCAGTCTACGGGAAGATATTGAATATTATAAAGCAGAAGCGGCTCTTTATAATAATAAAGCGGTTATTGCCATGAGAATCGGCAAGAATGGACTAGCGTCGAATTTTTTAAATAAAGGAATAGATATTGCCAGAGTACATGGCAACATATATGTGCTTATAGCTCTTATGCAGAATCAGGCAAAGAATTTTTTTGATATGGGATATGAGGTAAAAGGTAACATGATGAGAAAAGCATATCAGTCCATGGCGAGGACAGTTACAGAAGAAGAAAATGGCGTACTACTCCAAGAAACCAAAGAGGGAACTGTGCTTTATGTGTTTTGATGCACTTGCTTGATTTCCATAAAAGTATTATATTTACTTTGCTTAAAACTGGAAAACTGTGGAGAATTTTAATGGAAATACAGGTAAACGGTTATAATATCCGATATAAAATCAGCGGAGATGGACCGAAAAATGCGGTTATATTACAGGGATGGGGAACTACAATGGAGGTTTATGACTCCATAAAAAATATCCTTGTTGATAAATACAAAGTAATACAGATGGATCTCCCGGGATTTGGTTCTTCTGATGAACCTACAGAACCATGGGGCGCTAAAGAGTACAGTGATTTCACACTGGATTTTTTACATTCGATCGGAGTGGAAGAGGCTGTATTTATAGGGCATTCTTATGGTGGAAGGATCATAATCAATCTTGCATCGAGAGAAGATATTTCTATTATAATGACGAAACTGCTGCTGATCGACAGTGCCGGGATACTTCCTACCAAGACAAAAAAGCAGGAACGTTCCGTAAAAGCATATAAATTGAAAAAGAAATTTCTCCATCTTTCCTTTGTATATTATTTTTTTCCAGAGATGATAGACGACTGGATGAACGATCAGGGATCAGATGACTATAAGGCAGCATCTCCGATGATGAAAAAGTGTCTTGTAAAATCAGTTAATGAAGATCAGACAGACAAGCTATCACACATTAAACAGGAGACTCTATTAATATGGGGCGATCTGGATACGGCAACACCGATTTCTGATGCACATATCATGGAGAATAAGATACCAGACAGTGGTCTGGTGATACTAGAGGGAACCGGACATTATTCATTCCTGGAGAAGCCGGTTGTTTTCAAGAATGTTATCAGTAATTTTTTGCTGGGATAGATTCGTTAGGTATAGGTTATGCGGACTGTTTATTAGTATATATATAATACGTACAATACATACATAATTTATTTATTACTTAATCTATTCATTCATTTATTATATAGAGGGAATCGATGACATATATTATTAGCGGTATTTCTATCGCACTTTTTTTCATAAATATGCTGTTTATAGGCGTATACAATCTGTATATGTTTCAGCTCAATGTCTATCTTAATAACGAACAGGCAGCGTGGCTCAGGTCTCACGAGAAGAGACAGAGAGTATTAAAGCTAGACTATTATGCCAGCCTTTTATCTATGCTGTTCTTTGGATTGCTTTTTATTAAATGTCTGCTGATACCAGTTCAAATTCTTACGATATGGTATTACAGCAAGATGATAAGTAAACCTCATAAAAAGGCTTTTGTATGGACAGCCAGAGTCAAGAGGTTGTTTATAACATATACGATCATAACAGCATTGATCTCTGGAATAATGATCTGTATCGTGATATGGACAGAAACTCATACTAGAATGCTTTTTCTTGTATATGCTGTGATAGCTCTTTTCTATGTACTGGCACCATATCTCATTATGGTTACAAATACTATAAATCACCCAATTGAAATAGGGATCAATAAACATTATATAAATGATGCCAAGAGGATTCTAAGATCTGTTCCGGAAATGAGGATAATAGGAATTACCGGAAGCTATGGTAAGACCAGTGTGAAATATTATCTCGATACACTTTTAAAAGTAAAATATAATGTGCTGAAAACTCCAGGAAGCTTCAATACGCCTATGGGAGTTGTGAAAACCATAAGAGGCGAGATGAGACCCGATACAGAGATATTTCTTTGTGAGATGGGAGCAAGATATGTAAAAGAGATCAAGGAAATCTGCGATATAGTCCATCCTGATGATGGAATAATCACTTCAATCGGACCGCAGCACTTAGAGACATTTGGTTCTATGGACAATATAATAAAAACCAAGTTTGAGTTGGCAGATGCTGTGACGGAAAAGAATGATCAAGGCGATAAATCTAATGGTAGGATATTCTTAAATCTGGATTGTGATCATATAGCTGATAATGACGACAAATACCTAGATAAGATATATTATTCGGCTATCGATAGAGGCAATGATACGGGTATGGATTCTCCTTGTTATTATGCCAAGAACGTCTCGGCGGAACCTACAGGAACACGTTTTACGGTAGTGGCACCGGATGGATCAGAGCAGGAATACGAGATGAAGCTCATAGGGATACATAACGTGATCAATGTTGTAGGTGCTATAGCGATAGCCCATAGTTATGATATTTCTCTTTCAGATCTGGTTACTGCAGTAAGAAGGTTACGTCCGGCACCTCATAGATTGCAGATGCTCCCTCGCGGCAATGTTACGATTATAGATGATGCATACAATTCCAACCCTGTCGGGTCAAAGGCAGCAGTGGAAACACTTGGAATGTTTGATGGTATCAGGATATTGGTCACTCCAGGCATGGTAGAGCTAGGAGAAAAAGAAGATGCTTATAATGAAGCATTTGGAGGCTATGCCGCTTCAAATTGTGATTATGTAGCGTTGGTAGGAGAAGTACACACCAGGCCAATCAAAGAAGGCCTTATCAAGTCTGGTTTTCCGGAAAAGAAGATCTTCGTAGGTGAGACTCTTCAGGAAGCTATGAATTTTGCCAATACTGCTCAGGGAACAGGTCATAGATACATTCTGTTGGAGAATGACCTGAGTGATAACTACTTGTAAATGCATCGGAATTGTAATGATTATATGATAAAATAGCAATTCCATGGATCAAGAAGAATATAGATTTTTTTATATAAGGAGGAAATATGAAATCAAATATCGCTGTTTTATTTGGCGGAAAAAGTGTAGAGCATGAAGTTTCTATTATCTCAGGACTTCAAGCTCTGAAAAATATAGATTCTGATAAGTACAATGCTTTCCCGGTTTATATAACCAAGAAAAATGAGATGTTTATAGGAAATGGTCTGGATGATGTAGCCAACTATAAGGATATAGATAAGCTACTTGCGGACAAGACCAGAGTAATACTTGTGTCAGAGGACAATGGATATTATTTCGTTCAGTACCCGGCGAAGAGATTTGGTAAAAATGGTAAATATCCGGTTGATCTGGTCCTTCCAGTTGTTCATGGAACTAATGAAGAGGATGGAGCACTTCAGGGATATTTAAAAACTGTAGGAGTTCCTTTTGCTGGATGTGATGTGACAGCATCAGCTGTTGGAATGGACAAATATGTACAGAAAACCGTACTGAAAGAGAATGACATTCCTGTTCTTGGTGCTATGCAGTTTACACTGGGCGACTATAGAAATATTGATAATATGATAAATAGCATTGAAGAAAAGATTGGATATCCGGTTATTGTCAAGCCGGTGGATCTGGGATCAAGCGTAGGAATCAGTATTGCCAAGGATAGAGCTACACTGAAGGATTCACTTGATGATGCATTCCTATATGCCGGAAGAGTATTAGTAGAACATGCAATTCTAAATCTTCGTGAGATCAATTGTGCAGTTCTCGGTAATGAGGTAGATGCATCCGCATCTGAAATAGAAGAACCTACTCATACCAATGATATTTTGAGCTATGAGGATAAGTATCTGGGTAATGGTACAAAGGGCGGAGCAAAAGGCTCCAAAACTTCCGGAGGGTCTAAGGGTATGGCTTCTCTTTCCAGAAAAATTCCTGCTGATGTCCCGGATGAGATGAGAACAAGAATAAGGGATCTTGCCGTTAAATCATTCAAGGTTCTTGGATGTAATGGTGTAGCCAGAATAGACTTTATGATAGATTCAGATACTGATGAGCTTTATTTTAATGAGATAAATACTATTCCGGGTTCTCTGGCATTTTATCTGTTTGAACCTATTGGAATCCCCTACAAAGAACTGTTAGACAGGATCATCAAGCTGGCAGAGGACCGAAGAAGACAGGAACAGGAGATAACGTATTCATTTGATACAAATATTCTGAGTCAGGCCAATCTCGGAGGATCCAAGGGAACTAAGAATTAATTAGTGATATAAAAAACAGGGTGATTCATTTTTGTATGAATCGCCCTGTTTTTTATTAGTTATTAATAATGTTTTCCTTCATGGTAATAATGCGTTCCCTTGCATCATGACCAAGGTGTTTCTTTTGATCTTTATCGAGATCCTTTGTTATTATAGGCCGACCGAATTCTATAGTGATATTTGCGGTGCGGATGCCTAGTCCACTATGGAGTATCTTGTCAGTATTGCTAATCGCGACAGGAACCACAGGGCAGTCAGTACGTGTTGCAATCTTAAAAGTACCCTCTTTGAATTCTAATACTTCACCTGTTCTAGAACGAGTTCCCTCTGGAAAGACAATCACAGAGGTACCATTATTGATATCATCTACGGCACCTTTTATAATGCCGATGGCTTGCTTGATGTTATTCCTGTCTAGGAAAACAGCCTTGATCAGTATCATCCATTGAGATAAAAATGGTATTTTTTTTAACTCAATCTTAGAAATAAAGGAGGATGGACGATTCAAAATGGGATATAAGAGAACGACGTCAAAAATGCTTAAATGATTAGGTACAAACAAGACGGGACCATCGGGAATATTCTCAGTACCTTTTATATCCATCCTGGTAAGCGATATTCTTCGGATCGTTGAAAAAACCCATTGAATGATTGGTCTTGCAACCCGCTCTGCTGCATCAGAATGTTTTATCCTTATGATAAGCAGTATAAGCATAAGTGGTAGTGTGACAATAAAAAAAAGTACTATAAACAAAAGTGCCAATAACGCTCTAATCATAATTTCTCTTTTCTTTTATTAATAAGTTAATAAGCATGATTTATTTTTGATACAAATTGTAATTCGGATTTCTTATAATATATATATTTTATACGAAGTCATAACTAAAAAACATAAAATTCATTGAAAATATTTTAACAAAAATGAAAAATAATCACTACAATTTGTAATTATAATAAACTAAGACTTCAAAATACAGTGTTTTTGTGATACAATGCGAGCGATAAGTTTTAAACTCATACAACTAGAGTGGTTGGGAGGTAACTAAAAATGGAACGTTCAGACGTAGACAAGATAAGAGAATCAATTAAGGAAAAGCGCGGCGAAAGAGTTGAGATACAGCTTGACCGTGGGAGAAATAAGATCGACATCGAGAAGGGAATTATCAAGGAAGCATACCCTTCAGTTTTTACTATTCAGATTGAAAATACTGATGAGAAGAAGCCATCACAGCTTCTGTCTTTCAGTTATACAGATATCATTACAAAGGATATAAGAATGAGGCTCTGCTGATTCAGCAGAGATTTTTATGAAGAAAGGAAGGGCATGAGGAAAATAAAAAACAGAAGAATGAAATCAGTAGCAGCAGCGATATTGGTTTTTGCCACAGTGTTTTCAGCTCTTCCGACTAATGTTATTGCAAGTCCGTCAGTCGATGACATACAGAACCAAAAGGAAGATATCAAAGATAATATAGATTCGGCCAATTCTGAACTTGTCAATCTTCTGTCGCAGATAGATGAGATAAGCAGTGCTATTAGTAAAAAGAAAGCTGAAATAAACGAGGCTAATTCAAATATTGTATTGATGCAACAAGCAGTTCAAAAACAGAGAGATACCATTAAGCTCCGTATGAAATATACCTATGAGAATGAGAGCGAAAACAGTGTACTTACAATGATGTTGGAGTCTAGAAATATTGCACAGTTTCTAAATAAGGTGGAATATGCCAGCGCTATTTATAAGTACGATAAAAACCTTCTTGAGACTTATGAAGCAACTCAGAAGGAACTAGAGGATATGAAGGCTGATGCTGAAAAGGACAAGGCTGATATGCTGGCCAAACAATCAGAACTATCAGCAGCACAGTCATCACTTAATGCTAAGATCCAAAAGCTAAAGTCAGATTATGCGGATGCAGATGCTAGATTGCAGGCGGCTAAAGAAGAAGCAGCAAAAAAAGAAAAAGAACGTCAAGAAGCTATGAAACGTCAGCAGGAGGCAGATAGAGCTAAACAGCTGGCAAAAGAGAGTGCAAATAGTTCTTCGGGAAAGAACACGTCAGGTGGCTCATCGAGTGGATCATCGAGTGGATCATCAGGAGATACAGGATATGACTCAGGATACAGCAAAGGCCCAGCTTCGGGTCAGGGGCTTGATCCTAGCTCAAGTATAGATGGTGGCGCATTAGTTGCATATGCAAAACAGTTTGTCGGCAATCCTTATGTATGGGGTGGCGATAGTTTGACCAATGGATGTGATTGCTCTGGATTCACCAAGCTGGTGTATGCTCATTTTGGAGTGACGACTCCGAGGTATTCTCAGTCATTTTTGGACTGGGGCAAACCAGTAAGTTATGAATGTATTAAACCTGGAGATGTAGTCGTATATCCAGGACATGTAGCAATATACGCCGGTGGAGGCATAATAGTCGAGGCTCAGAGCCCAGCTACTGGAATTACTAACTACAGATCGGTGCTTTGCCACAATATTAATGGAATACGGCGATATTGATCAGTTATGACTAAAAATATCAAAAAAGACAAAAAAGAAAATAGACCAGACAGAAAAAAATTTCTGAATAAATTCCTCAGCAGATTTGCCAGAGTGCTTGCCATTCTGACGATATCTGCTGTTCTTATCTACGGGCTAAGGGAACGCTGGATACTTAATCATGTGCTTGATTATAAGAAAAATGGCAATAGAGTCATGGTAATGGTGGATGGTGATAAGATAACCCTTTCAGATATGGCATATTACATTATGTATGAAGAATGTACTATAGAAAAAGCTGCCAGAATTTATAATCCGGATACACCAAAGGATTATTGGAATACTAGAAACGGCGGCAAGATTATTGCGGGAGAAGCTCATAAGGCGGTTATGGGCAAAACAGTTCATGATTGGATATTTTACAAAGAAGCTAAGAAAAATGGAATAAAGCTTACGGCAGAAGAGAAAGCATATATTAAGACCAAAAAACAAGACTTCTGGGAGGATCTCTTTGACGAGCAGTACGATAATATGTATACATCAAAAAATGTGGTCAATGCTGAGATCGATAGGATGGCTTTGGCTCAAAAATATCAGAGGCAGCTTGCAGATAAGATGGATATAAACTATCATAGGTTGGATTGGGATGCCTTTGAATTTGAACCGATAAAAAAGGATCATCGAATAAGAATAAGTGATAAACTTTGGGCAAGGATCCGAATAGGTGAGGTTACTATACGGCATGATAAGTATAGTTCTGTGCCTACAGGAAAGTACAAAACCAAAGGCAACGAAAATAAGAGATGAGTCATGAATAGTACATGGTTAAAAATGTATTATGACCCTTACTAGAGAAATGAGGACTGAATCATGGAAAAGAAAATAGGAAGAAACGACCTGTGCTGGTGCGGCAGTGGTCAGAAATATAAGAACTGCCACATGGCTCTTGATAAAAAGATTTTTAGCTATGCGTTGGAAGGTCATACAGTTCCGAGAAGAGATATGCTGAAGACACAGGAGCAAATAGCCGGAATCAAGGAAAGCGCCAAGATTAATGTTGCCTGCCTAGATGCAGTTGAAAAGGTTATCAAGCCGGGAATGAGTACACAGGAAATCGATGATATCGTGTATAAGGTTACAATAGAAATGGGAGGAATCCCTGCCTGCCTTAATTACGAGGGATTTCCTAAGAGCGTGTGCACTTCTGTTAATGAGCAGGTATGTCACGGGATACCATCTGAGGATGTTATATTGCAGGAGGGCGATATCGTAAATGTAGATTGTTCTACAATATTAAACGGATATTTTTCGGATTCATCCAGAATGTTCTGTATCGGTAAAGTGTCAGATGCCAAGGAAAAACTGGTTCGTGTTACCAAGGAATGCGTTGAACTGGGACTAAAAGAAGTTAAGCCCTGGGGATTTTTGGGAGATATGGGACAGGTCGTTCATGAGCATGCTGAAGAAAATGGATATACAATTGTCCGTGAGATAGGTGGTCACGGAGTAGGAGTTGAATTCCATGAGGATCCATGGGTAGGCTATCTCACCAATAAGGGAGAGGACATGCTTTTGGTTCCGGGACTTATGTTTACTATTGAACCAATGGTCAATATGGGATCAGCAAGTATCATTACGGATGAAGAAAATGGTTGGGAAGTAAGCACGTTGGATGGCAAACCATCAGCGCAGTGGGAGATCCAGGTTCTTGTCACTGAGGAAGGTGCGGAAGTTATATCTTGGTAGAATAATAGAATTGTACACGCTGATTTTTTTACATAAAAATAATCATTAGTTGGCTAAATAAAAAGCATATGCAAAGAATACTCTGAATTGTTCGCCATTTTAAACATAATATTTTGTATACAAACAAATTATATAAAAATATTCAGTTAATTCTATTGACATAATCCTCTGCTGATGTTACTATACAATTGGATCAAGAAATAAGTAGTAGAGCATTAGTAGAGGAGGTATATTCCACCCGAAATATTAAGAACTACCTCAACCGAGCCGGTCGGTATATATCGGAGATCCTTTGAAGCATGAACCAATGACCTGATAATGGAAGCCGTTTAGGCTTGGCCAAAGACCGTAATATATCAGTAAGGTAAAAGGTTATACATTCGAAGGATGTAGAGCAACTGAAAACCAGTTTTATTCAGATATATGTACGTTAACAACTGAATATGGTTTCTGATTAGAGGAGGTACAGTCCAATGGGAACTGAGGATCCAATCGGAAGATAAAGGGCGGGGAAAGTTGTTTCAATTTCCCGCCCTTTTTCTATGCCTATCATTATAAGAATCTCATATAGTGACATCGGAGTGCTGTTATTGGTCTGGTATATTTGGTCTAGTGGTTGAGAATAATCTCAAATAGTGTTAAAATTTGGCTTGCGTGTAATTTTTTGACACATGAAATTGACTGATATTAGCAAGAAATTAAATGGACTTGGCAGTGAATATATAATTGGTTTGAAGGAGACAGAGATGGGATTTGGTGCAAAATTATTCGGCACTCATAGCGAGCGTGAGATTAAGCGAATCATGCCCTTGGCAAAAAAAATAGAGAGCTACCGCGATGATATGCAGAAGCTTTCAGATGAAGAGCTAAGAGGTAAGACAACAGAATTTAAAAAGAGATTAAGCGAAGGAGAGACACTTGACGATCTTTTACCGGAGGCATATGCAGTAGTTAGAGAAGCCGGAAAAAGAGTTCTGGGTATGGAACATTTCGAGGTACAGCTGATAGGTGGTATCATTCTTCATCAGGGACGTATAGCCGAGATGAAGACAGGAGAAGGTAAGACACTTGTATCTACACTTCCTGCATATCTCAATGCACTTGAAGGCAAGGGCGTCCATATCGTAACAGTTAATGATTATCTGGCAAAGCGTGACTCAGAGTGGATGGGCAAGATTCATGAATTCCTTGGACTTACAGTAGGCGTTGTACTAAATGACATGGATAAACCTGAGCGTCAGGAAGCCTATAATTGTGACATTACTTATATAACTAATAATGAACTTGGATTTGATTATCTAAGAGACAATATGGTTGTATATGAAAAAGATATGGTTCAGAGAGGATTGAACTTCTGCATAATCGATGAGGTGGATTCCGTACTTATCGATGAAGCTCGTACACCTCTTATTATTTCAGGACAGAGTGACAAATCAACCAAGTTATATGATATGTGTGATGCACTGGCGAACCAGATGAAACGTGGTGATGATCTTCCGGAATATTCTAAGATCGACGCCATAATGGGAATAGAGCAGCAGGAAAATGGTGATTTTATCGTCAATGAAAAAGATAAGGTAGTTTCACTCACTCTGGATGGCGTTAAAAAGGTTGAGAATTTCTTTCATATCGATAACCTGGCAGATCCTGAAAATCTCGAGATCCAGCATAATGTTATTTTGGCACTTCGTGCTAATAATCTGATGCACAAAGATCAGGATTATGTAGTAAAAGATGGCGAAATCTTAATTGTTGATAGCTTTACCGGACGTATAATGCCGGGAAGACGTTACTCTGATGGACTTCATCAGGCAATTGAGGCCAAAGAGCATGTTGAGGTCAAGCGTGAGAGCATGACACTTGCTAGCATTACATTCCAAAACTTCTTTAATAAATATGAAAAGAAGGGCGGTATGACAGGTACTGCACTTACCGAGGAACAGGAGTTTAGAGATATCTACGGAATGGACGTTGTAGAGACCCCGACTAATAGGCCTATTGTAAGACTTGATCTGGATGACGCAGTTTATAAGACTAAAAAGGAAAAATATAAAGCAGTAGTAGAGGCTGTAAAAGAAGCTCATGCCAAGGGACAGCCTGTTCTGGTAGGCACGATCACAATTGAAGTATCAGAGCTTCTCAGCAAGATGCTATCAAGAGAAGGCATCCAGCATAACGTGCTTAATGCCAAATATCATGAAAAAGAGGCAGCTATCGTAGAAGAGGCCGGTGTTCATGGTGCAGTTACAATAGCAACAAATATGGCAGGCCGTGGTACAGATATCAAGCTTGATGAAAATGCAAAGGCTGCAGGCGGTCTGAAGATCATAGGAACTGAGAGACATGAGTCGAGACGTATCGATAATCAGCTCCGTGGACGTTCAGGACGACAGGGAGATGTGGGCGAATCACAGTTCTATATCTCACTTGAGGATGATCTGATGAGATTGTTCGGATCTGAGAGACTGATAGGAATATTCAATTCCCTTGGAGTGCCGGAAGGAGAGCAGATTCAGCATAAGATGCTTTCTTCAGCAATCCAGAAGGCTCAGGAAAAGATAGAGAGTAACAACTTTGCTATCAGAAAGAATCTGTTGGAATACGATCAGGTAATGAATGAGCAGAGAGAGCTTATTTATGGACAGAGAAAGAGGGTTCTTGACGGCGAGAACATGAAAGATCAGATCGTCGAGATGATCAAGGACAGAATTGACTATTTTGTAGATCAGATTGCATCAAATGAAATGGAAAAGGATGAATGGAACCTGGTAGAATTAAACAGAATATTACTTCCTGTAATTCCTCTGTCACCCATTACATCAGAAAGTGTTACCAATATCAAGAAGGCAACAGACCTTAAGGAAAGACTGTATGAAAAGGCAGTTTCATTATATGATGCTAAGGAAAAAGAGTTCCCGAATCCTGAAGATTTCCGAGAGGTTGAGCGAGTAATTCTCCTCAGAGTGATCGACAGAAAATGGATGGATGAGATCAACGATATGGATCAGCTCCGTCAGGGAATCGGTCTGCAGGCTTATGGACAGAGAAATCCTGTTGATGAGTATAAGATGATAAGTTACGATATGATGGATTCAATGAATGATTCCATCAAAAATGATACCATTCAGATGCTCTATCGTATCAGAATTGAGAAGAAGGTAGAACGAGAAGAGGTAGCTAAGGTTACAGGGACCAACAAGGACGATTCAGCAAAGCGCGGTCCTGTCAGAAGAAGCACCAAGAAGATTTATCCTAATGATCCATGCCCTTGCGGAAGTGGAAAAAAGTATAAGAATTGCCACGGCAGAACAGCACAGTAGTCTGTAGATAAAATCATAAAAATTGATGATTTATGCTGTGAATAATTTATAGAGATCTGTAAAGATTTATAAAGTTTGGATATTTTTAATATTTTGATACAAGGAACCTAAGTCATTATGGCTTGGGTTCTTTTTTATATAATTTCAAAAAGCAAGTTTGATCTGAAAAAACAAACGAATGTTTGAACATATATACTATCTGTGATATAATGAAAATAAAAATAATTCTTTTGAATATAAACGCAAGCATATATATAAACACAAATACAAAATTAAAGTTTGAAACATAAACACCGACAAAAATAGTCGGAAGCTATCCCGGGTTTAACGAAAGAAGAAGGATATGGATTTCAAATTACATTCAGAATATGAGCCTACAGGAGATCAGCCGAGAGCCATAGAAGAACTGGTACAGGGATTCGAAGATGGCAATCAGTTTGAGACGCTGTTAGGAGTAACAGGATCAGGCAAGACATTTACTATGGCAAATGTTATAGCAGCCCTTAATAAACCCACACTTATAATTTCTCATAACAAGACTCTGGCAGGCCAGTTATATGGCGAGATGAAGGAATTTTTTCCGGAGAACGCAGTAGAGTATTTCGTGTCATACTATGACTATTATCAGCCGGAAGCCTATGTTCCATCAACAGATACTTATATTGCCAAGGATTCGTCTATCAATGACGAGATTGATAAGCTGAGGCTATCAGCTACAGCTTCACTTTCAGAGAGAAAAGATGTGATAATTGTTTCATCGGTATCATGCATATATGGAATCGGATCACCGGATGACTATGAGAATATGATGGTATCTCTTCGCCCGGGGGACGAAAAAGACAGAGATGAAGTAATTAAAGACCTGATAAATATGCAATATCTGCGAAATGATATGGACTTTAAAAGAGGAACTTTTAGAGTGCGAGGGGATATATTGGATATTTTCCCTGCAACAACCACGGAATATACATATAGAGTGGAATTCTTTGGAGACGAGATAGATAGGATAGTGGAGATGGATCCGGTTACCGGCAATCCAAAATCGGAAGTCCAGCACGCTGCCATATTTCCAGCTTCTCATTATGTGGTCCCTCAGGACAGGATCAATGCTGCCTGCAAGACCATTGAGGAAGAGATGGAAGAACAAGTACGTTTTTTCAAAGGTGAGGGTAAATTGATCGAGGCCCAGAGAATAGAAGAACGAACCAATTTTGATATAGAGATGCTGAGAGAAACGGGATTCTGCAGCGGAATAGAGAATTACACGAGACATATGACCAATCAAAAGCCGGGAGAGGCACCTATGTGCCTGATAGATTATTTCGGTGATGATTTTCTGATAATAGTAGACGAGAGCCATATTTCATTACCTCAGATCAGAGGAATGTATGCGGGCAACCTTTCTCGAAAAAAAACCCTGGTAGATTTTGGGTTTAGACTGCCATCGGCAATGGATAACAGACCTCTTAATTTTGGAGAATTTGAAGAAAAAATAGACCGGATGCTATTTGTATCGGCAACGCCTGGAGATTACGAGAAGGATCATGAAATGCTGCGAGCAGAGCAGGTCATAAGACCTACCGGACTGTTAGATCCCGAAATCGATGTTCGTCCTACGGCTAACCAGATAGATGACCTTATTACGGAGATCAATAAAGAGACTGAAAATAAGCACAAGATCCTTATAACCACCCTCACCAAGAGAATGGCTGAGGATCTTACAGAATATATGAAGGAGATTGGAATAAGGGTAAAATATCTTCATTCCGATATAGACACTCTTGAACGAGCAGAGATAATCAGAGATCTCAGACTTGATGTATTCGATGTGTTAGTAGGGATCAACCTGCTAAGAGAGGGACTTGATATTCCCGAGATTACTTTAGTTGCTATTCTGGATGCGGATAAGGAGGGATTCCTAAGATCAGAGAGATCACTTATACAGACAATAGGACGGGCTGCAAGAAACAGCGAAGGCCACGTAATAATGTATGCAGATAAGATTACAGAATCCATGCGTATAGCTATAGATGAGACGAACAGACGCCGTGCCATCCAGCAGGAATACAATGAAGCCCATGGTATTACACCTACTACGATCCAAAAGGCAGTCAGAGAAGTAATGTCTATTTCCAACCAGATTGCAAAAGAAGAATCTGCGGCTATCAGAAGTGCAGAGGATATGGATAAGGGAGAACTCCTTAAACTTATCGATAAATACAGGAACAAGATGCAGGAGGCTGCGTCAGATCTAAACTTTGAAATCGCGGCAGAATATAGAGACAGACTGATTGAGATCAAAAACATGCTTAGAGATCTGGATGTAAAAAAATAAAAATATTGCAGTAGAAAGCAAATATAAAAATATGTCTAAAAATAAATTTAAAAAAATAATAATTAAAGGTGCCAATGAGCATAACCTAAAGAATATAGATGTAGAGATACCGAGAGATAGTTTTACGGTGCTGACCGGATTATCAGGATCGGGCAAATCATCACTGGCATTTGACACGATTTTTGCCGAAGGGCAGAGGCGATACATGGAATCGCTGTCTTCATATGCGAGACAGTTCCTGGGGCAGATGGAAAAGCCAAATGTAGAAAAAATAGAAGGATTACCCCCTGCAATCTCTATAGACCAGAAATCTACCAATAGAAATCCTAGATCAACAGTTGGAACAGTAACAGAAATATACGATTATTTCAGACTGCTCTATGCTCGTATAGGAGTACCCCATTGCCCTAATTGTGGTAAGCCTATTCAGAGGCAGACCGTAGATCAGATGGTGGATTCCATTATGAAGCTCGAAGAGGAGACCAGGATACAACTATTGGCTCCGGTTGTCCGAGGCAGAAAGGGAACTCATGAAAAGCTATTGGACAAGGCCAAAAGAAGTGGATATGTAAGAGTAGTAGTAGATGGCAATCAGTATGATCTGTCAGACGATATCAACCTTGATAAGAACCGTAAGCATAATATTGAGATCATAGTAGATCGAATCAAGGTAAAGCCTGATATTGAAAAGAGACTGACAGATTCAATAGAGAACGTACTTAAACTGTCAGGAGGACTGCTGACAGTTGATATATCTGGTGGCAAGCAGATGAACTTTTCTGACAGCTTCTCATGTCCGGACTGCGGAATCAGCATAGAGGAAATCGAGCCTAGAAGTTTTTCATTTAATAATCCATTTGGAGCATGTCCTGAGTGTGCAGGATTAGGATACAAAATGGAATTCTCTGAGGATCTGATGATTCCCGACAAGAGCCTTTCATTTAACGAAGGATGCGTTCAGGTGATGGGATGGCAGTCATCTTCAGATAAAAAAAGCTTTACACATGCGGTTCTTAATGCACTTTCAGAAGCATATGGATTCAGCCTTGATACACCATATAAAGAGCTTCCGGATAATATAAGAAATATGTTTCTATATGGGGCAGACCGAGAGGTGGCTGTCCATTATAAGGGACAGCGTAGTGAAGGCACATATATGCTTAAATTCGATGGGCTGATCCATGATGAAGAAAGGCGATATAGAGAGACTAACTCTGATACTAGCAAGGCGCAATATGAAGAATATATGAATACCACATATTGCACATCCTGCCATGGACAGAGATTGAAGCCAACTTCACTTGCAGTAACCGTAGGTGAAAAAAACATATATGAAGTTACCGAACTTCCGGTTAGGAAGCTGCAGCAATATATGGAAGACCTGACACTTACCAAGCAGCAAATACTTATCGGAGATCAGATCATCAAGGAGATAAAGGGCAGAATAAGATTCCTGGTAGATGTAGGATTGGACTATCTGTCTCTGTCAAGAGCAACGGGAACCCTGTCTGGAGGCGAGACCCAGAGAATAAGACTGGCAACTCAGATTGGATCAGGATTGGTAGGCGTAGCATATATATTGGATGAACCATCTATCGGACTCCATCAGAGGGATAATGACAAGCTTCTGGCATCACTTATGGGGTTGAGAGACCTAGGCAATACCCTAATAGTCGTAGAACATGATGAGGATACAATGCGTGCGGCTGACTATATCGTAGATATAGGACCTGGAGCAGGAGAGCATGGCGGTAAAGTGGTAGCCACAGGAACTGCCGAAGAGATCATGGCAAATCCAGATTCTATTACAGGTCAGTACCTAAGTGGTAAAAGATTTGTTCCTGTGCCAGATGAACGAAGAAATCCCACAGGATTCCTACGGATTAACGGAGCATCAGAAAACAATCTGAAAAATATAGATGTAGATATACCACTTGGGATCATGACAGTTGTGACAGGAGTATCCGGTTCAGGAAAGAGCTCACTGATAAATGAGATATTATATAAGACCCTGGCAAAAAAGCTAAATCGAGCTCATACTATACCCGGTAAATGTAAGGGAATAGATGGAATAGAACAGTTGGACAAGATCATAGATATAGATCAGTCGCCTATTGGACGTACTCCACGCTCTAATCCAGCCACATATACAGGGGTATTTGACATCATAAGAGATCTGTTCGCAGGAACGCCTGATGCCAAGGCAAGAGGATATCAAAAGGGAAGATTCTCATTTAACGTCAAGGGAGGGAGATGCGAAGCATGCTCCGGAGATGGAATCGTAAAAATAGAGATGCACTTCTTGCCTGATGTGTACGTGCCTTGTGATGTATGTCATGGCAAGAGATATAACAGAGAGACACTTGAGGTGAAATATAAGGGCAAATCTATATACGATGTTTTGGATATGACAGTAGAGGAAGCCCTTACGTTCTTTAAAAATGTCCCAACGATTGACAGGAAGATAAGAACATTGTATGAAGTGGGTCTAGGGTATATCAAACTGGGACAGCCATCTACAGAATTATCTGGAGGTGAGGCTCAGAGGATCAAGCTGGCAACAGAACTTTCAAAGAGAGGAACCGGCAAGACGATTTATGTATTGGATGAACCAACGACAGGACTGCATTTCGAGGATGTTAACAAGCTTGTGGAGATTCTTAGAAAGTTGTCAGATACAGGCAATACGGTTGTTGTTATTGAGCATAATCTGGATGTTATCAAAACAGGAGATTATATAATCGACCTAGGACCTGAAGGCGGAGATGGCGGCGGAACAATTGTAGCTACCGGAACACCAGAAAAAATTGCCAAGAACAAGAAAAGTTATACAGGCTTGTACTTGAAAAAATATTTAAATTCATCACATAAATGATATTGACTGGAAAAGGTGTAGTTTGTTATAAGGATAAAATGTTTTGTTTTGAGCTAAATAGACTGCAAAAATGACACATAAAAAGGGCACCTCTTACTTGTGTAAAACACTTAAGAGGTGCTCTTGTATTTTTAGGGGAGTGGCCCGGAGATTACTCTTCGGGCCATGAGTTATGAATAATTCTTTGCCTATCGGCTGGTTCGCTATTTAATATAAATATAAATTGTGACGAATCTGTGTTCATCTCGGGAACTGAAAATAAAATAATTCTAATAATTTTATAAACTTTGCAATAAATATGATATTTAAGGGTCTGTCCTTATAAAAAACCTTGAAAACAGGAAAGAAATGGATATAATATCAATGTGGTGTGTCTTTATTTAGAAGTGAAAGGAGACAAAATGCCCGCAACAGATATCGGAATTGATCTGGGAACAGCCAGTATATTAGTATATGTAAGAGGAAAGGGTGTCGTGCTTAAGGAGCCATCAGTGGTTGCTTTTGATCGTGACACTAACAAGATTAAGGCAATAGGAGAAGAGGCTAGGCTCATGCTTGGTAGAACTCCTGGTAATATCGTAGCAGTAAGACCTCTTCGTCAGGGTGTAATTTCGGATTATACAGTTACAGAGAAGATGATTAAGTACTTCGTTCAGAAAGCTATTGGTAGAAAGAGCTATCGTAAGCCTAGAATCAGTGTCTGTGTTCCTTCGGGAGTTACAGAAGTTGAGAGAAGAGCTGTTGAGGATGCCGCTTATTCAGCAGGAGCAAGAGAGGTCGCAATTATTGAAGAACCTATCGCTGCAGCTATTGGAGCAGGAATCGATATTTCTCGTCCTTGCGGTAATATGATCGTTGATATAGGTGGTGGTACTGCTGATATTGCTGTTATTTCACTTGGCGGATCTGTAGTAAGTACTTCTATCAAGATCGCCGGAGATGACTTCGATGAAGCTATCGTCCGTTATATGAGAAAAAAGCACAATATCCTTATCGGTGAGAGAACTGCCGAGGATATTAAGATTAAGGTTGGAACATGCTATCCACTTCCTGAACCTATGACAATGGATGTTCGTGGCCGTAACTTGGTAACAGGACTTCCTAAAACTATTGAAGTGTCTTCTGAGGAAACAGAGGAAGCTCTTCGTGAGACTACTCTTCAGATCGTAGAGGCAGTTCACAGCGTATTGGAAAAGACACCTCCTGAATTGGCAGCAGATGTCTCAGAGCGAGGGATTGTACTGACAGGCGGTGGCTCACTTCTTAGGGGTCTTGAGGATCTTATGGAAGAGAGAACAGGAATCAATACGATTACAGCTGATGATCCTATGACTTGCGTAGCTATAGGAACAGGAAAATATGTTGAGTTCTTAGGCGGCGACAGAAAGAATCTTTCATAATAAAATAATCCGGCATACAATCATGGTCTGAAGATCATGATTGGCTTATTTGAATTTATCAGACCTGAAGTTTAGTTACTAATGCTAAGCTTTAGGTTTTTTTGAGCTTTAGGATGCTGAAATTAATAAAATCCAACTTGTCATAGACATAAAATCAAAAATTAAGATTTCTTAAGAATTTCAACTATATTTATTTAAGAAATAGTTGGCATAATAGTCCATGGTAGAGAGGTAATAGATTATGAGAACAACAGATCTTTTAAAAAAAGCATCAGAAGAATATGCTGACAGAGTTGCTGTTTCAGGAATAGAGAACAGCCTTACTTACAAGGAATTATATAAAACATCCAGAATAATCGGAACCAATATTGCCGGTATGTGCAATAGCCATACTGCGGTTCCTGTTTTTTTGGAAAAAAGTCCGGAGACATTGGCTTCATATTATGGAATAGCAATGGCAGGATGTGCTTATGTGCCAATCTCTGGAGAACAGCCCAATGCAAGAGTTGAGAAAATACTCGAAGTACTTCAAGCAGACATAGTTATAACAGATGGAGTCGGAGCTGAGCGGATCGGAGAACTGGGGTTTACCGGAAGGGTAATATTGATCGAAGAAATTATAAAAGGAACGATTGATGAAACGCTTCTAGATCAGAGGGAAGAGACATCAAATGATGATGACACACTGTATGTGATGTTTACTTCCGGATCTACAGGCAATCCTAAGGGTGTAGAGATAAGCCATAAATCGGTTATTCAATTCATAGGACACTTTGTAGACACTTTTGATTTGAAAGCTGATGACAAATTTGGCAATCAGGCACCTTTTGATTTTGATGTATCGGTTAAGGATATATACTCGGCTGTAACAGCAGGCGCTGAACTGGTACTTATTCCCAAGGAATATTTCGCTATACCTCCGAAGCTTATAGATTATATATGCGACAGAGAGTTAACCACACTTATATGGGCGGTACCTGCACTTTGTATAATTTCCGCTATGAAGGGATTTGAATATAGGATTCCGGACAAGCTTAGAAATGTTATGTTCTCAGGTCAGGCGATGCCTATAAAGCAGCTGATCAGATGGCAGGACGCAGTACCGAATGCCAAATATGTAAATCTATATGGACCGACTGAGATCACATGCAATTGCATGTGTTATAAGATTGACAAGAAGTTTGAACTCACAGATAAGTTGCCTCTTGGTAATATATTCCAGGGCCGTGATGTGAAGATTGTAGATGATAATGGTAACGAGATAAAAGAAAAAAATAAGCCTGGTGAAATATATGTATTCGGAGAGTCACTGGCTAAGGGATATTACAATAATCCTACAGAGACGGAAAAAAAGTTTGTTACTATATTTGGGCAGCGAGCTTACAGAACTGGAGATATGGCAGAATATGGAGATGACGGAGTTCTGTACTTTGGAGGCAGATGTGATTTTCAGATCAAGCATATGGGACACAGAATAGAGCTTGAAGAAGTGGAAGCTTCAGTTATGAGTATAGACGGAGTAGAATCTTGCTGCTGCACTTATAACAAGGAAAAGCAGAGGATGACAGCCTTTTATACAGGAACCAAAGAAAAAACGGAACTTCGTATAGAACTTAAGGATAAGCTCCCAGCATATATGATTCCTAACAAGTTCAATAATCTATTGAGTCTTCCGCTTTTAAAAAATGGCAAGGTAGACAGACAGCTATTAGCCACAATGTAGAGGAAAATAGGAGTAGGAAGTGAATACAGATATAATAAGAGAACAGTGCAAAAAAGCAGATGCTCCATTTTATGTTTTTGACACTGATGAATTAAAAAGAAGAATCTGGAAGATAAAAGCAAATCTTCCCCAGGGAACAGATCTTGTATTTGCCATGAAGGCCAATCCATTTTTAGTAAAAGCAGCTATTCAGGATGTTGAGAGATTGGAAATTTGCTCATATGGGGAGTACAGAATATGCAAGACGCTTGGTATCAGACCTCAAAAGATGCTCATATCCGGAGTCCTGAAAAAGCGAGATGAACTGATAGATATGCTTTCAGATTGTGGAAGCGATTCTATTTTCACCGCAGAGTCAGTTCAGCAGTACGAGATCATGGCAGAATGGGCGAAAGAAAATCAGATATTGGTTCATGTTTATCCTAGGCTCACGAATGACAGCCAGTTCGGAATGGATAGAAGTGATATTGAGATGCTCATACATCGAGGAGACCCATTTGTGAAGATTGAGGGTTTGCATTATTTCAGCGGAACCCAGAAGAGAAATTTCAAAAATGTCTGCAAAGAGCTTGAAGAAGCTTATGATACAGCTAAAGATCTAAATGAGAACCTTGGAGCAAAGATTGAAGTTATAGAATTCGGACCGGGATTTAGGGTAGATTATTTTGAAAATAAAGGTGAAGAACCTGATCCTATGTCCGTGAACGATGAAGAATGGCAGGAACTATCTGAGCTGATAGAGAAGATACAAAAGGAATTTGTGGTAAGACTCGAAATGGGACGTTTTATCGCTGCCTCTTCTGGATGTTATGTGCTTAAAGTATGTGATATAAAGCACAACGAAGATATGAATTATGCTATAACAGACGGTGGTATACATCAGATCAATTATGATGGACAGATTAAGGGAATGTATAAGCCGGTGATAGAGCATCTGAGAATGAACAGGGATGCCGATGATGAAAAAATATGCGGTGAAAAGAAACCGTGGACAATAGCCGGATCACTATGTACGATGAATGACATCCTGGTGAGAAATCTAGAACTGGAAGATCTGAGATGCGGTGATTGTCTGATGTTTGAAAATGCCGGAGCCTATTCTGTAACAGAGGGAATGGCAGTTTTCCTGAGTCATGAGCTTCCGACAGTATACTTATGGTCAGAGGAAACAGGCCTCAAGTTGGTAAGAAAAAAATTTGAAACATATAGAGTAAATACTATGAATGGAGAAAACTAAAATGGAAGAATTAATTGAGATCTTGAATGACATCGATGACAGCATTGATTATGAGAATGAGACAGGACTTATAGATAATCACATTCTTGATTCTTTTGGAATAATTACGCTGGTGTCGGAGATAGAGGAAGCATTTAATGTTTCTATTGATGTAGCAGACATGGTACCTGAAAACTTTAACAGCGCCGATGCTATCTACGCAATGATCCAGAAAAAAGCAAACTAGTAATTAGAAGCAATTTAAAAAGAAATACAAGAAGAGATATAAGAAGAAATAAGATTAGTTGGAGAGGTTAGTTATGTCCTATACATCAGCGATATACCTGGCAATTTTCTTGCCGGTAACATTAATTGCATATCAGCTGACACCGAAGAAACACAGAGGTAAGATTCTGATAGGAGCCAGTGCTGTATTCTTCTGGTCACTTAGTAAATGGCTCATTGTATATTTGGCAGGAGCAATAGTTGTTACCCACTATACAGCCATTGGAATCGAAAGAGCTAGAGAGGCAGCCTTTGATGCAACACCGGATGAGATCGAACTAAGACAGGAAAAAAGTAAAAAAATATTGCGGTTGGGTATTCTTTTGGTTCTTGGTACTCTTGTGGTTTTGAAATATACCAATTTTACATTTATGAATGTGACACAGTTGTTAAGATCATTTGGTAGCAGCATCGTATATAAGCCTCATAGAATACTGGTACCTATTGGAATATCATTTTATACACTTGAATCAATTGGGTATTTGCTGGATGTGCATTGGGGCAAGGTCAAGGCGATTCAGAGTCTTGAAAAGACAGCTCTTTTTCTGGGATTTTTTCCAAAACTTATGGAAGGACCTATCTGTCAGTACAGTGATCTGGAAGGAACGCTTTTCAACAATGAACCTCTTCAGTTTGAAAACCTTAAGAGAGGAATGCTCAGAATATTCTGGGGCATGTTCAAGAAGATAGTAATTGCAGACAGACTTGCAATTATTGTAAACAGTATATATTCAAATTATTCCGACTATCATGGCGGCATGATCTTGTTCGCAGCAGTTGGATATACGATGCAGCTGTATATGGAATTCTCGGGAGTAATGGACATAGTTATCGGTACAGCAGAACTCTTTGGAATCAAGATGCCTGAAAACTTCCGCCAACCATTTTTTGCAAAGAATGCAACAGAATTCTGGCAGAGGTGGCACATATCTCTTGGTAAATGGCTGAAGTCCTACGTATTCTATCCGGTTTCTGTTTCTAAAACAGTTAAGAAGTGGAATCAGTTCGGGCGTAAGAAGATAGGTAAGTTCTGGACGAGGGTTGGTACTTCTGCATTAGCTCTTTTCCCAGTATGGCTGATAAATGGATTGTGGCATGGCCCGTTTTGGAACTATATATTCTATGGAATGTATTATTTTACATTACTTTTGATAGAGGTATCCATTGAGCCCACATGGAAAAAGTGGATGAAGAAGATCCATGTAGATATGAAGGCAGGATGGTACAGAGCCGGCCAGACAGTAAAGCTTCTATGTATTGTATTTACAGGCGAGATGTTTTTTAGAGCACCGGGACTAAAAGCTGGCTTTACAATGTTTGGAAATCTGTTTAAAGATTTCTCATTGGCACCGATTTTTAATGGTGCACTGGAACATTATGGACTAGAGAGAATGGATCTGAATGTAGTTGTTTGGGGAATTATAATTGTGTTTGTGTTCGATATTCTCAAGGAAAAGAACAAGCTTAGTTATGAGGAGTTTAATAAATTGGCACTTCCTGTTAGATGGTCAGCATATTATGCGCTGATCCTTGCAGTAATCATTTTGGGAGCCTATGGAGAGGGCTACCAGGCTATTGATCTGATATATGCAGGATTTTGAGGTGATGTATATGAAACGTAATTTGAAAAAAGGGACGGCATTTCTACTGATTCTTGCAGCGATTCTCTTTGTAGTTTCAGAGTTTATAAATAAGTCATATTCATGCAACCAGGACATGGTAGGTGATCGGTCCAAAAATGTTGTGGCTCTAGAAAAAGAGAGGAAAGATAGCATTGATATGCTGATCGTGGGTGATAGTGAAACCTATACTACTCTTTCTCCGATGAAGTTTTGGGATCAATGTGGAATAACAAGTTTTGTAGGCGGTCAGTCCGGCCAGCAATTAAGCGAAGCGTATAATGTTTTCCAAAAGGGAATAGAGAGACAGTCACCAAAGCTGGTGCTGATCGAGACTAATATGTTCTACAGGAAAACCAACAAATCTACCAAGGCAATGAATGCTGTTCAGGAATTTGGTAATAAATATTTCTCGGTTTTCAATCATCACAGTATATGGAAGAAACTTGTATGTAACAGAGGTATTAAACCTGTTCAGTCCTATAAGGGATTTTTGATCAAGACTCAGGTGGCATCATATGAGGGTAATGGGTATATGCGAAGGTGCCATGGAGATAAGAGGATTAACAGTAATGCAAAGTCTTATGTGGAAAAAATAGTCAGAAAGTGCAAGTCCAGAGGAATAGATGTAGTATTCTACAGTGCTCCGTCACCAAAAAACTATAACTACGAGAAACATAGGGCACTTAAAGCTTATGCCAAGAGACTTGGCGTAAAATATGTTGACCTAAATATGAAACAGAAGATTCTGAAAATCGACTGGAAAAGAGATACTATAGACAGAGGCGATCATTTAAATATCGCCGGTGCTGAAAAAGTATCAAACTATATGATTAAGTATGTAAGTGAGAATTATAAATTGCCCGATCATCGAAATGATCCTAGTTATTCTGAATGGAATAAACTTGCTGCTAATTATAACAAGGAAGAACAACTGTCTATTAGCAGGATAATGGCAATGAATACAGGAAGACAAACGGGAACAAAAAATGGCAAACGTTCTAATAATTGAAGATGATGAGGATATTAGAGAGGGACTTAGAATCTTTCTGGAGGGAGAAGCCTATAACGTATATGAGGCATCTAACGGAATGGATGGTCTGAAAACCCTGTCTGAGGATACAGATCTGGTGATCCTGGATGTCATGATGCCAGGAATATCAGGGATCAAGACTTGCGAGGAAATTAGAAAAGTGTCCAATGTTCCTGTGCTTTTTCTCACGGCAAAATCTCAAGAATCAGATAAGCTGGTAGGACTTACAGTTGGCGGAGACGATTATCTGTCAAAACCATTTTCGTATACCGAGCTTTTGGGTAGGGTCAAAGCTCTTCTACGCAGGTATCAGGTATATAAGGGTAAAGGTTCGTCAGGTAGTCAAAACGATGATGAGAGCAACTCTGAAAATGAGTATCTGGAAGCTGCAGGAATAAAGATCAGCAAGAATTTTAATGAAGCTTATGTTAATAATAAAGAGGTTATACTTACTGACCTTGAATATAAAATACTCATTCTTCTTATGAAGTATCCTGGCAAGGTGTTTTCTGCACAGAATATTTATGAAAGTGTATGGGAAGAACCTTATTTCTATAATTGTAATGGTACAATTATGGTACATATAAGAAAACTCAGGACCAAAGTTGAGAAGGATCCAAAGAACCCTAAACATGTGGTGACTCTCTGGGGAAAGGGATATAGGTTTGAAGACCGATAAAAATAATCGTGTTGCAAAGAAATTTCATTCTCTATATGGAGAACTTGCACTTCTTATTTGTATAGGTGCAGTTATTGCTGTTGTCGCCTTTTTTTCTATTCTGACGGTTTCGAATATTGGACTCGATAAGTTCTATACGGAAACGAATTATATAACAAAAAAGAACGAAAGCAAGATTAAGGAACTGAAACAATACATTAACGAAATTAATCTTAAGAGTACTGATAAGGAAAAGATAAAGGCTTGGAGAAAAGATAATCATATAGCATGGTTGTTGGTATTCAGGGGTAATGAGATCAAGTTCGATTCAGATACTCAGGATGAGTATGAGGACGATGCCATTAGCTTGGATGATCTCTCGGAATCATATTATACAGTTACTTTTGCTGATGGTGATGCTGAGGTACTGATCAATGCAGTTAATACTGACGTGGCATACGTTTATAGTATCGTGGGATCGATTACGTTTTCTGTTCTTATTTTCTTTCTGGTTATTATGTCAGGGCTAAAGCGTAAGATGAATTACGTTGCCAAGATCAGTAAAGAGATAGGTATTCTCGAGAGCGGGGATATGGATTATTCCATCACGATCAAGGGAGATGATGAGGTTGCCCAATTGGCCAAGAGCCTAGAGGATATGAGAAAATCCTTTAAGAAACAGATCGAGCAAGAGAATTACGCTGTTGAGCTTAATAAGAAGTTGGTAACAGAGATGTCTCATGATCTTAGAACACCGCTTACATCTCTTCTTATGTACTCTGAACTGCTTAAAATGCATAAATATCCGGAGGGCAAGCTGGATAATTATCTAATTAAAATTGATGATAAGGCAAAGCAGATAAAACGTATGACAGATAATATGTTTGAATATTCGCTTATCAGTTCTACTACTGTGGTGGAACTGGAAGAATCCTGTGATTTTAAGATGATATTTTATGATATGATATCAGAGTTCGCAGGTATACTGGAGTCTCAGGGATTTAAATGTAATCTAAAGATCAAGTGGCCGGATGGAGAAGTAAGAGTCAATACAGATTATATATTAAGGGTTTTAGATAATATCTCCTCAAATATGCTGAAATATGCGGATAAGGATCATGATATTATAATTGAAGGAATTAAAAAGACTTCGGCAGAAGGTTCAAAAACCTATATTGGAATTGCTTTTGAAAATGTGGTAAGAGATAATAAAGAGCATATAGAGAGTACTCATATCGGATTGCAAAGTATAGAAAATATGATGAAATCTATGTATGGATTTTCAGAAGTGGTAAGTGAAGGTGATAAGTATAGAATAATTATCTGCCTTCCGGTGGAATAAAAAGTTATAGATTTCCCTGTGTTAAAAAAACAGGGAAATTTTTTTGTTTTTTGCTAAAGTATTATTAATATATTCCGATAATATAAATGGAGAGCTTGTATCAGAAGCTCAAAGAACAAATCGAAATGTTAAAAATGAGGAAATAATATGGTAAAGGGCCTGTATACAGCTTACACAGGGATGGTGGAGGAACAGCGCAGACTGGATGTTCTGTCAAATAACCTGGCGAATGCAGATACGGTTGGATATAAAAAGGAAGGTACAGTCAACAGAGCCTTCCATGATAAATTAGCCATTAAGATAAAAGACACAGGTAATTATATGAATGCCCAGAATATAGGCAAGATGAGTCTTGGAGATAAAATAGGGGAGACATATACCAACTTTGACCAAGGTAATTTCCAGGTAACTGACAAGCCATCTAATCTAGCTATTGCCGGAAAGGGATTTTTCGCTATATCCCATGCCGATGCAGATGGTAATCAGACCATTAAGTACACAAGGGATGGTAATTTTGTAGTGGATCGTAATGGATATATGCGAACTGCCGATGGGGATTATGTGCTGAATCAGTATGGAGCGTCTAATTCCAACCCTAATGCAGGCAATTATGTCAGGATCGACCCTATGCGGGAATATAGCGTAGGATATAATGGAATGATCTATCAGAATGACCAGGCGGTGAGCCAGGTTGGAATGGCGGATTTCGAAGATTATAACTATATTTCAAAATATGGTGACAATCTATATGGAGCAGAAAACGGAGCTAAAATAGTTGCAACAAATGCTTCGATTGAACAGGGAACGCTAGAAGCGTCTAATGTCAATGTCGTAGACGAAATGGTAGAAATGATGACTATTCAGAGAGCTTATGAGGCAGGACAGAAGTTTATCCAGACCGCAGATACTACTCTTGATGCAGCAGCTAATACGGTAGGACGAGTATAAGGATGGAGGTAACCTCATCATGATGAGATCACTTTGGACGGCAGCGTCCGGTATGAAAGCTCAACAGACTAATGTAGATACTATTGCAAATAACCTGTCAAACGTTAATACAACAGGCTACAAGACTCAGCAGACTCAGTTTAAGACCCTTCTGTATCAGACAATGCAGGAGAAAACTACAACTGCCAATGGTCAGCAAAAACCTACAACAGCCCAGGTGGGACTAGGAACAAGAGTTGGAGCTATAGACTCTATTTATACTCAGGGTGCTCCAATGGCCAACGATAGTAATACTGCTCTGTATATAAGTGGAACAGGATTTTTCGGAGTAAAAGGGGCTGATGGCGGTACCTATTACACCAGAAATGGTGATTTTACATGGGCTATAAACCAGAATGGAGATCGAGTACTTGCAGATTCTGTAGGTAATGAAGTGCTAAGCCAGTATGGTACTCCTATTACAATGGATCCCAAAATCGGAGTTTCGGATGTATCATTTGGAACAGGTGGAGAAATAGCATATAAAGGATTAGACGGCAGATATGTGAGAACTGGTGAGTCGGTAGGACTGTTCCAGTTTGCTAATGCTGTGGGACTAGAGAAAAAGGGAAGCAACCTTCTGGCAGCTAATCAGGTATCGGGACCGGCGCAGAACGAGGCTACAACCGCTGGAATCGTGACGAGTAAAATATCTCAGGGATATTTGGAAGGCTCTAATGTCAACGTTGCCGATGAGATGGTTAATATGATCATTGCCCAGCGTGCATATGAACTTAACTCCAAGGCTATTACGACATCAGATACTATGCTGGAGGAAGCCAATAATTTGAAACGATAAGTAATGAGATGGTCTAATGATTGCGTTTTTATAACTGGATTTTAACTTTTCAATTGTAAAATGTTCATAAGTTAGAAGTGTATATATGTTATAATCAAGGAGTATTATATATGGATAATATTAATTCGATTTCCAATTTAAATGCATACACTAATCAGGCTAAGAGCAGTGATGATATATCAAGTCTTAAAAGTAAGGCTGATAATCTAAACGCAAGTTCTAGTGACGCAGATCTGGAAAAGGCTGCCAAGAGCTTTGAGTCATATTTTGTGGAACAGCTGATAAAACAGGTGTCTGAGACTACTAAAAAGTTCGGCGGAGATGACGATTCCAAGTCTGATGTTTCTTCAACCAAGGATATGTATATGGATTCGATGTACAAGGATATGGCAGAGCAGATGGTCGAAAAGTATGGTAAGAATTTTACCGACGACATGGTAGCTCAGATGAAGAGGAATTACGGCGTTAATATAACGTCGGCGGAGACTGATGGAACAGACACAAATTGAAGGAATAGCAGAGAGAATTATTTTTAGGAGCCCGGAGACAGGATACACTGTGCTGGAGCTGATAACAGAAGAGGACGAGATAGTGTGCGTCGGTAATCTGCCGTCAGTCAGCAAAGGAGAAAACCTGAAGCTTACGGGCTCTTTTACTACCCATGCAACATATGGTGAACAGTTCAAGGTGGAGTTTTTTGAGGCAACGATACCTTCGGACGCGCTTTCTATGGAGAGATATCTGGGAAGTGGCGCGATAAAAGGCATCGGTCAGGCGCTTGCTACCAGAATTGTAAAAAAATTTGGAGCCGATACAAAGAGAATATTGGAAGAGGAACCGGAGAGACTGTCAGAGATCAAGGGCATCAGTGAGTCAAAGGCAAGAGATATCGCAGAACAGACTGCAGGAAAAAAAGACCTTAGAGATGCGATGCTTTTTTTGGCAAAATATGGAATAAACGGCAAAATTGCCGTAAAAATATATGAGCACTATCATGAATCCCTATATGAGGTCATTAGAGAAAACCCCTACAGAATGGCTGATGAGGTTAGGGGAATAGGATTCAGGACGGCTGATGAAATAGCAGAAAGAGTAGGAATAAAGGCAGATTCTGAATTCAGGATCAAGAGTGGAATACTATACGTACTGACACTGGCATCGGGATCTGGTAATACATATTTACCTAAGGATAAGCTATATAGTGAGCTTCTCCTACTTCTTCGGATGGATATCCAAAGAAGCTATTTTGACACATTGATAGATAATCTAAAGACTGAGTGGAGAATAAGGGAGATGGAACCTGACAGGATCTATCTCAGCTATTACTACAGGCTAGAGGACAAGTGCGCAGATATGCTGTTGGCACTAGACAGGGCAGTATCAGGTGAAGATGATCTCAATGTCAAGATAGATATAGATAACAGCCTTAAAAATATGTCTCTGGAAGAGAGGCAGGTCGATGCTATTGAAAGTGCTGCCAAAAAGGGAGTTTCTGTTTTGACAGGAGGACCTGGAACAGGTAAAACAACTGCGATCAATGGCATGATAAGATTTCTGATAGGAAGAGGCGAAGAGGTACTCTTGGCAGCGCCTACCGGACGAGCAGCCAAGAGAATGACTGAGGCTACGGGATATGAAGCCAAGACTATTCACAGAATGCTGGAGGTTCACGGAATATCAGATGATACCGATGAAGGCGCTGAGAGAATCAATGACGGAATGTTTGAAAGAAATAGCGATAATCCGCTGGAGGCGGATGTCATCATAATCGATGAGATGTCTATGGTGGATATATCTGTTTTTTATGCGCTTTTATCAGCGATTCCGGAAGGAACCAGGTTGGTACTGGTAGGAGATATTAATCAGTTGCCATCTGTCGGTCCTGGAAATGTACTTAAGGATATCATCAACTCAGACTGTTTTACAGTAACGAGATTGGAAAAGATCTTTCGACAAGCTGCCGAAAGCGATATAGTAATGAACGCTCACAAAATTAACAGGGGCGAAGAAATAGAGTTAAGCAATAAAAGCAGGGATTTCTTTTTTTTGGAAAGAAAAGATGCAGCATATGTAATGGCAGCTGTTTGGAAGCTGGTAGCAGAAAAATTGCCTAAATATGTGGATGCATCGATTTCTGATATTCAAGTTATGTCTCCGATGAAAAAGGGAGCACTTGGGACCATGAAGCTAAATGATGATCTGCAGATGGCACTGAATCCTCCACTTAGAGATAAGAACCAGTTTGAATTTGCAGATGGGAAAATCTTCCGAGTGGGTGATAAAGTCATGCAGACTAGAAATGACTATAAGGCTGAGTGGGAGATACGAGGAAAATATGGAATACCCAAGGAGCGTGGTCTGGGTGTATTTAATGGTGACACAGGGGTAATAACCGGAATAGATGATACTATTAGAACGATATCAGTTATGTTTGATGAGAACAAGATAGTCGAATATCCATTTTCTGATCTGGATGAATTGGAATTGGCCTATGCCATTACCATTCATAAATCTCAAGGAAGTGAATATCCTGCAGTGATCATACCGCTGATAGGCGGACCAAGGATGTTATTAAATAGAAATCTATTATACACCGCTGTTACAAGAGCAAAAAAATGTGTAGTACTGGTTGGCTCAAAAGAAGCGTTCTTAAGCATGATCAATAACGAGGACACGAGAATCCGTTATTCAGGATTAAAGGATAAGATACTTTCTAGAAAGAAAATATTTGATGATATCAAGAGAGATTAGATAACTCAAGATAATATTAGACGAATCAGATGATACTAGATAAAAATAGATGATACGTTCTGACATTTATTATCGCGGACATTGATCAGAGAATGTAATTTAAAAGATATAATTTAAAAGATATAAATAAAAAAAGAGTTCCGATATATTGTGCAATTATTTTTACACATATATTTGGAACTCTTTTTAGTGTATTTAATATATATATCAAATACCATTATCATAAATGATTTTATGGAGTCGAATCGCCGATGCGCTTGGTTGTGGCTCCCGGAGCTGTATCTGACAGATAAGACGTAACTTCGTGAAAAGACTTCGGAAAAGTACGACCCAGCTTATCTGCAACCTTGGCATTGTATAATTTGATCGCTGCGGAACCAGGTGCTTCTTCGATTGCCATATCAGATGGCTTGCCATCCTTTACGAGAATCCTATAAGTCTGCTTGCCGGCCTCATAGCCCATTGAATAAGGGTCAGTATATAAAGATGTCAAGGTACTCTTGGCAGCCTTGGAATCGGCAGAGACAGTAGGTATATTTAGCTCCATTGCTGCTGACACGATATCGGATGCTTGATCTGAAATATTAGAGCGCCCAGGGATAAACAGCACATTACACTCACTGGCTGCATATTTAACTATGTCATGAGTCGAGGAACCATTTTGAATAGATGGAGCAGCCGGATCAGCAACAACTGGTACGCCACCAATTGAGGCAACAGTAGGTGCTACGACGTTTCCACTTGCATCCTTGACCAAGAGAGCAGACATCTTCGGAGCTCTGGCACTTGTTGGACTGGAAACAGATGAAAATAAAACAGATTCACCAATAGATTCCGGATCAGTATCCTGACCTTCCAAACTGTTGTTGACATTACGTCCTTTGGGCTGAACGGCAGAAACAGAGGAATCTCCAGAGCCCTGACTGGCTGTCAATGATTCATAATTATTGTGGCTTGATGCTTTGACAGTATCAGTAGCATTCAGTTCGTATTCCTTCCAAGGAATTCCAGCCTGATCAAAATATGATTCAATATGCTCATTCTGATAAATGGCATCCTTGTCCTCTGGACTGTATAAGAGCCCTATGGTGCTAATGGAAGGCTGAGATTCTATTATCAGTGATACTATATCATCCATTGGAAGTAAAGTGCTGGTTCCGGTAACATTGGTTCCAAGTGCGGCTGTTATATCAGTGTTGCCACTATGGAATAATGCTTGAAAATTCATAACACCGGTTCCGACTATAGGAACCGTAGATGTTCCAACACTACATTCAGAAATAGCAGTATAACCATTGGCAACTATGAGGTTAGGAGAAGCCTTAAGTGCATCGATAACAGCCGAGTCACAACTGGCCTTGTCAGCAGACTTGGTAGTCTTTATCGTATAATTTTTTCTGCCTAAGAGATCGTCAAGAGCATCAGTGTATCCCTTGAATAGATTCTTAGAAAAAGTGGAAGATTCAGAATCTATAGCTCTTATCACATAATGTTTGCTGCTGTCTGTATCTGAAACTTTTGTGTATTCAGTGTCAGAGTTATTTTTTAGCTTTAAAAATACGATAACAGCGATTGCGATGACAGTAATACAAAGAATTGCTACTGTGTACCTTCGGGTACGTTTGTTTTTAAAAAATTTACTATTTTTAATTATCATTTAATAATTATTCCTCCGCGAAACATGTATCATAATAAATATTGGGACAGATAAAGTCAAGAAACATGAGAAAAATATAGTGCATATTATTAGTAGGAACAGAATCAAATTGTTAATAACAAAAATGGAAGGGCTGGTAAGGGACTATTTGGAATAAAATAGAAATTAAGGATAAAATGGTAAGAGGCTTTGCAAATATACTTTTTCCTACTAGATGTCCTATTTGTGACGGGATCATATATGAAGAAGAGAAGCCCATTGGATACTGTAGCGTTTGCCGAAAAAAGATACATTTCGTTGGGGGAAAATATTGTATGAAGTGTGGTAAACCGGTAGGTGATAATGATACGGAATATTGCAATGATTGTAATAAGACTGTACATTATTATACTGAA
Organism: Bacillota bacterium; assembly: GCA_029779695.1. Lineage (GTDB taxonomy): Bacteria > Bacillota > Clostridia > Lachnospirales > Lachnospiraceae > Lachnocurva. The sequence goes on from JAKPAB010000109.1 coordinate 39,796, forward strand.
AACAGGGCAGCTTATATATATGAAGGAGATATAAAAACTGCCATGTACAGGTTTAAATATATGAATAGAAGAGACTATGGAATAGCTTTTGCCGGGGACATTGAAAGAGAGCTCGGAGATTATTTTAACAGGATACTGTCTGATGGGAAAATCGATGCAGTGATGCCAATTCCCATGTATCCTGATAAATTAAGGCGTCGGGGGTATAACCAGGCAGAGAGGCTTGCAGAAGCGGTAGGAAAAACGTTTGGTATTCCGTTGGTGAAAAACAGGCTTATCAGAGTTAAAAATACAGAAACAATGAAGTTATTAAGCCCTGAGGCAAGGCGCAGGAATCTTAATAATGCTTTTCAATATATTCAAACTGGTGTAAAATTAGATAGAATATTGTTAGCTGACGACATATATACCACAGGAGCCACGATTGACAGTGCTTCTAAGGTGCTTAGATCAGCAGGGGTAAGTGAAATATATTCAGTTTGTGTTTGTATAGGACGCGTGACCTGAAAAGAAAGGGGCATTTATGGACGTTAGGAATTGTTCAAAGTGTGGAAGACTTTTTAATTATATCTGTGGTCAGGCAATATGTGATGCCTGTAAAGATAGATTGGAAGAAGATTTTAAAAAGGTCAAGGATTATATTTGGGATAATCCCAAAGCCACTATGCAAGAAATATGTGAGGTTAATGATGTAACCACTAATCAGATCAGACAGTGGATCAGAGAAGAGAGACTACAGCTTACACCGGATTCGGCGATTCAGCTACAGTGCGAGAATTGTGGCAAGAACATATTGACCGGAAGGTTCTGTCAGGAATGCAAGAACAAAATGGCAAGAGGTTTGGACAATGCGTTTGAAAAACCGAAGCAAAATGACGAACCTAGGCTGAAGGCAGATAAGGATGACCGTATGCGTTTCCTTAAATAATTAGTTAAAAAATGGAAAGTTGTTATGATTAGAGAAGAAAGACTAGAGCATATGACCAAAATGGCCATGTACGAAAAAAAAGAAGGACAGAATCTAAAAATCGCGCAGGAATATAGGAGAAGTGATTACTTGGGACTCAAAAAGTTTTCTGCTTTTATATTAGGAACGTTGGCTTTTTTTGTCGTGTATTCTATTTTCGTAGTTGGTATGCTTTTTAATTATAATGGCAATCTCCAGTTTAGACTTATAGCAACAATAATTTTTGCGGGTCTTATATTATATGTGATCTTTATGTTTTTTATGATAAGACGAACAAGGATCAAGGCCAGTAGGACTTATAAAAAAGGCAGGGCAAAAGAAAAAGAATGGAAGGTAATGCTCGACCAGCTCGAAGATATGTATAGGCAGGAAGAGTAAGAAGATCAGGCATGAGTTTATTTGGCGAAGTAAGAGAAAAATTAAAAGGATTTGTGGCTAAGCATGATATTGCACTTAGTCATGTTTGGCATGGGATATTATGTCTGATAGGGCAGATTGCTATCATACAGAGCTTCCCGGATCAGAACCCTCTGAACAATGCATTGAATGTGGCAATCCTCACAGTGGTAGGTGCTTTTGTGCCGATCAGTGCGACAGTGATCATATTGATATTTGTAGCATTGGTTCATCTGGCTGCATTATCAGGAGAAGTAGCGCTTGCAGCAGTACTTCTTTTGTTTATAGGATATCTGATATCATCCTATTATCAGGCAGACACCAAGTACAATCTGGTAATTTTGCCGGTTTTTTATAAATTCGGTATTCCGTTTGCAGTACCAATGGCTGCAGGACTGACGGGGTCATTGAAGGATGTTACCACAGTAATATTCGGTAGTTTTGAAGCATATTTCTTTAGGCTGGTTGTAGACAACAGAGCTGCATTATCTGATCCGGATGGCAGTACTACAGCCGTTTCACTTATAATGGAACATATGCTTAAGAACAGGATATTCTATTGCTTCCTGGTGGCTCAGATAGTTATGTTTCTGGTTGTTTATATTATAAGAACCAGAAATACAGAGCATTCGTGGGATGTTGGAGTGGGTTTTGGAAGTGTTGCTTCATTTGCAGTGATGATAGTCGGTAATTTATTCTTTCATAGTAATGATAATGTTCTGTCATTGATGATTGGAATGGTGATCACAGTGGTTCTTGGATTGGCAATGTCATTTGCATTTGTTGATCTTGATTATAGCAGACCGGAAAATGTCCAGTTTGAGGATGATGACTACTATTACTATGTTACAGCTATACCCAAGGCAAAATTGCAGGAAGAAAAACGTACAGTTACACACATAACGGGCAGAAAACCACACAGGAAGGAAAACGAATAAGGTGACAAGGGCTATAGATTGGCTGAATGCATTATTACAGGATTATTTTAATATCTCTATTCCAGACATTCATGCTACTGATATTATAGAGATGATTATAATTGCGATTTTCCTGTATGAAATCCTGAAATGGGTAAAAAGTACCCGTGCATGGATACTTTTGAGAGGAATAATGGTTATCGCCGGATTTTTCATTCTCGCGGCATTGTTCCAGATGAGTGTAATCCTATGGCTCGGTGAGAAGATATTTAACGCGGGATTGATAGCACTGATCGTAGTATTCCAGCCAGAACTAAGAAAGGCATTGGAGCAATTAGGTCGTAGAAATATCATACGTAAGATCTTGCCTACAGCATGGAGCAGAAAGTCAATTAAGAGATTTGATGATCAGACCAGAATCGATCTCGTCAAGTCTTCTTTTGACATGGGCGCTGTTAAAACTGGAGCTCTGATAGTAATAGAACAGGATGTTATGCTCAAAGAATACGAACGTACCGGAATTCCTGTGGATGCTATCCTTACCAGACAGTTATTGATAAATATATTTGAAAAAAACACACCATTACATGATGGCGCTGTTATCGTACGTGGAAACCGAGTTGTATCTGCCACTTGTTATCTGCCACTTACAGAGAACCTGGGACTAAGCAAAGATCTGGGAACCAGACATCGCGCAGCCGTAGGAATAAGTGAAGTGAGTGATGCGCTGACAATAGTAGTTTCGGAAGAGACTGGCAAGATATCCATAACTCAGGATGGCAAGCTTACACATGATTTAAGCAAGGAAGAATTGGATGCTGCTCTCAAAAATATACAGTATATAAAACCTGAAAAGGAGAGTAAGAACGAAGAGGAGGCCGATCATGTGGGACAAGATTAAAATTGCTTTATTTTCGAACATGGTTCTGAAGATCCTCGCTGTAATTGCCGCTATTATACTATGGGTATTGGTTGTCAATGTAGATGATCCTGTCAAGTCGACTACCTATACTGCCAAGGTTCAGGTATTAAATGGAGATGTGCTGACAAAAAACGGGCAATATTATGAAGTGCCAAGTGAAGAGAGTACCGTTTCATTTAGAGTTTCAGGTAAGAGATCTATAATTGAAAAAATGACTAATGCGGATTTCACAGCGACAGCTGATATGAATTATCTAAACAGTGATAATCAGATACCTATTGATATTGAACCTACAAAATATACGAGCTTGGTAACAATGCCATCGAAGTCATTTTATCTCAAGATCACGGTTGGAAACCTACAGACTAAAAAATTCACAGTTAAGGCTGTGACCAAGGGAAAGCCTGCAGAGGGAATAGTAATAGGCGAGGTCAAGGCAGAGCCTAAGGTAATAACAGTTACAGGACCAGAGACTGTAGTGTCATCTATAGAATCTGTAAAGGCATCCTGTGATGTTTCCAAGATAAATACAGATGTGAAAGAGGCTGTTGTTCCGGAATTTTATGATGCAAAAGGTAAGGAAGTCAATACTTCGAAGCTTACTATCAGTGTAAGCACGGTTGACATATCTGTAGATGTTGCCTCTAGCAAAAATGTTCCTATTACAGTTGAATCATCAGGGAATCTGGCAGATGGACTAAAACTAAAGAGCATAGTTACTAATCCTAGTCAGATAAGCGTCCAGGGTGAGGCAGATGTATTAAATAAACTGACAGGAATTACAATACCAGGTTCGGTTATAGATCTAGGCAGTGTTACGGATAGCTTGGATACCACAGTTGATATAACCAGTTACCTTCCGCCAGGTGTTCAGCTTCTAGACAGCACCAAGAGCCAGGTAGAGGTCAAGATCAATGTGGAAAAAAGTACTTCAAAGACGATTTCTGTACCGACAGCCAACCTAACTGTAAGTGGCCTCTCATCCAGTTTGGAAGGAAAATTTACATCGGATAAGTTCAGCATGAATGTCAAGGGTTTTCAGGAAGAAATAGACGCTTTGCAGGCCGATAAGATCACAGGCTCTGTGGATGCTACAGGACTAGTTAAGGGTATTCATCAAGTGACAGTTACGATTAAACTGGCAGATGGAATAAGCATGGATCCGGCTTCTACGGAAATAGATATCAGAGATAAGGGTACCGGAAATTGATATCCTTACATGACACCATATAGAAAGATAGAATTATTATGGTTAGAAAAAAAGTTAAAATCTTAAACCCGACGGGGCTTCATCTCAGACCTGCTGGAGTGCTGTGTGATTGTGCAGTCAAGTATTCTTGTCACGTTTTATTTAATTATAAGGATGGCGGGGAAGCAAACTGCAAAAGTATATTATCAATATTGGGAGCATGTGTACGTTTCGGAGACGAAATAGAATTCGTCTGTGAAGGTGAAGGCGAGGACAATGCTCTTTTAGAGGTATGTGCCCTGGTGGAAAACGGCTTCGGCGAGCAATAAAAAAGAAAAAGAAAAAAGAAAAAATAATAAGGAAAGAGGTTGCCATCATGAACTGTCAGAAATATCGGAAGAATCCGGTTATTAATTATCCGGATAGAAAATGGCCGGATATGGAAATTGAAAAGGCTCCGGTCTGGGTAAGTGTAGATCTAAGGGATGGCAATCAGGCTCTGGTTGAACCTATGAATGTGGATGAGAAGATGGAGATGTTCGAGCTTCTCATCAGGCTAGGATTCAAGGAAATCGAGATTGGATTCCCTGCAGCTTCACAGATAGAGTTTGACTTCCTTAGGAAACTGGTTGACGAGGGTAAGATCCCGGATGACGTCAAGGTTCAGGTGTTGACTCAATGCAGAGAAGAACTCTTAGACAGAACGTTTGAGTCCATCAAAGGGATAAAAAATGTAATAGTACATGTATATAATTCCACATCCGTTCTTCAGAGGGATGTGGTATTTCATAAGGACAAAAAGGAAATAACACAGATTGCAGTAGACGGTGCCAGAATGGTTAAAAACCATTTAAATGATTTTGATGGTAATATTCAGCTGGAATATTCTCCGGAGAGCTTTACGGGAACCGAACCTGAATATGCTACTGAAATATGTAATGCAGTTATAAAAGAATGGGATCATGCAACAAAGGTTCCAAAAGATTCTGTGGTGAACTGGGGAAATGAGCCAGGAGAACCTATTCCGGTAATAATCAATCTTCCTGCTACTGTTGAGATGAATACGCCTAATGTCTATGCTGATCAAGTCGAATGGGTCAGCCGACATCTTGACGATAGAAAAAATGTGATAATATCCGTTCATCCACATAATGACAGGGGAACAGGTATAGCGTGCACAGAACTGGCACTTTTGGCAGGAGCCGAAAGGGTAGAGGGTACGCTCCTCGGTAACGGAGAGAGGACAGGCAACATTGATATTATCAACGTCGCTTATAATATGTTTTCTCAGGGGATAGATCCACAGTTAAACCTTGAGGATATCAATGAAATAATTGATGTATTCGAGAGATGCACAAAGATGGAGGTGGATCCTAGGCATCCATACGCAGGCAAGCTGGTATTTACAGCATTCTCTGGCTCACATCAAGATGCAATAAATAAAGGAAAACAGGCAATGCAGGAGCGAGGTACTTTAGTGTGGCAGATCCCATACTTGCCAATTGATCCCGCAGATATTGGAAGAGCCTATGAACCAGTTGTACGTATAAACTCTCAGTCCGGAAAGGGCGGAGTTGCATTCGTAATGGATCAAGTCTATGGGTACAAGTTCCCAAAGAGTATGCAGAGAGAATTTGCAGATGTTATTCAAAACATTTCCGAAAGGGATGGAGGAGAAGTTAAACCGGAGACTATCATGAGAGCATTCAGAAATGAATACCTTGAGACCAAATCTCCTTTTGAATTTATAGAAGTCAAGATCGATGAAACAGAAGAGGACAATACCCATATTATCCTCAAGTTTAACTATAATGGCGAGAAGATAACGACAGAGGCTGATGGTAATGGACCTGTAGATGCGGTTAAGCTCGCTATAAAACAGACAGTTCCGGAATTGGATTTTGCGATCGAGGATTATACGGAGCACTCACTTAGCTCAGGTTCTCATGCCAAAGCGGCAGCATATATTCAGATCAAGGACAACAGGACAGGAAATACCACTCACGGTGTAGGTGTCAGTGGAAACATTACAAAGGCATCAATACGAGCAGTATTTTCTGCGCTTAACAGAATGAAAGGCATATAAAAAGGACATGTACGATTATTTAGTAATTGGCTCAGGACTGTATGGGGCAACATTCGCCAATCTGGCAAAAAAAGATGGAAAAACTGTTTTGGTCATAGACAGACGACCCAATATAGCCGGTAATGTATATACAGAAAAAGTAGAAGGGATAAATGTTCATAAATACGGAGCTCATATTTTTCATACGAACTCAAGAGAAGTATGGGATTATGTCAATCAGTTCGCTGTATTTAACAGATTTACCAATTCACCGGTAGCCAATTACAAGGGAGAGTTGTACTCACTCCCTTTTAACATGTATACATTTAATAAGATGTGGGGAGTTGTAACTCCTGAGGAAGCCGAGCTTAAGATCGAAGAGCAGAGAAAAGAGATAAATGGTGAGCCGGAGAACCTGGAAGAACAGGCCATTTCACT
>JAKPAB010000110.1 GCA_029779695.1 Bacillota bacterium
GGGAACGAGGTTCAAATTTTAAAGCATCCTCGAAGGAAAAAAGGTATCCTTGTCGAATTCTCATAGGTGACTTCAACCCTTTCTGTTTTTGTTTCTTTTGGATGAGTCACCTAAAAGATTCGACAAAAACGGGGGTGAAGTCCTTTTTTTACCCTGAAAAAGCCCGAAGTTTTCTAGGCTAGAGAATATGCAAAATCCTCATTTAGCAATAGTGTCACGATGATGACCAGTGATTCTGCTGATTTCGCGAATACTTTTCCCTTCTAAATGATACAATTTCCTGATATGCTCTAATTGGGCCATCTTAATCATTTCCTTTCCTCCCGTACGATTGTGTTAGCCAACAATAATCATACAGGATTGGAATAGTAAGGTGGCCTATTTTTTCCCCAGCATCTGGCCTAATTTTAGGGTAGCATTAACAGGGGGCAAACAGTGCAAGATTTTCCATAATACCCAACTCTCTCCTTATGCTGTTTCTAGAATTTTTTCGTATACCACCATTGACTAAATGTTTCCAGACCATCATAGGTAAGATCAACCGCAGTTTTTGCAACATGCTGGTGAATATAGTGTTTTAGGATGTTAGGATCAAGGGTGCAGGAAGAGTTATTATAAAGACGGGTAGCAGGAATTAAAGAGAGAGCAGCGATAACAGAGTGGCGAGAACTAGATGAAACAGCAGTCAGCCAGGATAAAAGGTTTGACTACTATTACGGAATGCAGACCAATGCCGGGAATCTTTCCGGCCAGTGCAATCCTAACTACTCATCAAACTCTGGGGAAGATGGAGAATTCTTCAGAATCGCGAAAAACACACTGGATGTACTGGCGTTATTCCATTCGAGAGAATCAAAGGTTAAAGGCCATTTCGCATAATGTTTCCTAAATTCCATTTATCATCGATAAATGATGAAATATGTCATCATGGCGTTTCACTATTATGATTCGACATTTTCCCCATGAATCCATAACTATATGAAAAATATCATCGCAATGATGAAAAGTATCCTCAATAATACTTATCAAAAGTCCATTAGTTTATTTGTTTCTTAGTGGAATATTATAGCGAGCAGCTTTTTTTACAATAGTTGATTGGTCCACACCTAGTACTTGAGCAGTTTTCCTGGTACTACCGTATTTTTTCAAGGATCAAGTCCAATATTATGTGTAAAATTCCTCTGGTCATGGCAGTGACTCTTTGAGCTAGAGATAAAAGATATTAGAACCTGGTTTTGGCCGGCATGAACGGTATTCATGGTATTCAGCCATATCTAAATACCTTCGGCCGCCAGCCCACTTGTTATCTATCTCAAGGAGCAAAGCTCCAATTAACCTGTTTGCTGAG